>RZYE01000303.1 GCA_009930425.1 Actinomycetota bacterium
CGGCGCCTCATCTCGACGATCGCGGGATTGCAGCGTTCCACGTATCCGACGGCGCCCACAAGTCCCGCTTCGGCGAACGCTGCGGCCACCCGCTCACCGGCGGGAACGTCGTGTGCAATCGGCTTCTCCACCATGGTGTGCACACCGGCGGCCGCCAGCGCGAGGGCCACCGCCTCGTGTTCCAGCGTCGGTACTGCGACCATCGCTGCGTCGATGCCGGCTCCGATCAGGGCCTCCACGTCCGGCAGCACGGGCAGGTCCCGCGCTGCCCCGAACTTGTCCCCGGCCGGATCCGCGGCGGCCACGAGTTGCATCCCTGGGGTCTCGCGGATCACCCGGGCATGGTGCCGGCCCATCGAGCCCAACCCGATCAGACCCATCCGTATGTCACCCATGGTCACGCCCCTGCCTTGACGAGGGAGTTGACCCCGGTCACGATCCGCTCCAAATGCTCCTGCGTCAGCGAGGGGTGCACGGGAAGCGAGATCACCTCGGACGCGGCCCTCTCCGTCTCCTGCAACTCCAGACCCGGCGCGTAGGGTGCCAGCGACTCCAGCCGGTGGTTCGGAATTGGGTAGTACACCCCCGACCCCACGTGGTGCTCCTCCCTCAGTGCGGCCACGATGCGATCGCGGTCCTCTTCCACCCGGATGGTGTACTGGTGGTACACGTGCACCGCACCCTCTGCGACCGGGGGCACCACCACTCCGTGCAGGTTCTCGTTCAGGAACGCCGCGTTTGCCTGCCGCGTCTCCGTCCAGGCCCCGACCTTCATCAGCTGCACCCTGCCGATGGACGCGTGGATGTCCGTCATCCGGTTGTTCAACCCCACCAACTCATTCGCGTACTGCTTCTCCATGCCCTGGTTGCGCAACAACCGCACCCGACGAGCAGTTACGGCATCAGCGCAGGACACCATTCCGCCCTCACCCGAGGTCATGTTCTTCGTCGGGTACAGCGAGAACATCGCGAAGGTCCCGAATGTCCCCACCATCCGGCCGTCCAATGACGCCCCGTGGGCCTGGGCGGCGTCCTCGAACACCATCAACCCATGCTTCTCCGCAAGGGCCAGCAACTCGTCCATCGCGGCGGGGTGGCCGTACAGGTGCACTGGCATGATCGCCTTCGTGCGCTCCGTGATGGAGGCCTCCACCGAGGCCGGGTCCATGCAGAAGAAGTCCGGATCGATGTCCGCGAACACCGGGGACGCCCCCGTGATCGCCACCGAGTTGCCCGTCGCGGCGAAGGTGAAGGACGGCACGATCACCTCATCGCCCGGCCCGATCCCCGCAGCCAACAGGCCGAGATGGAGTCCCGAGGTTCCGGAATTCACCGCCACGCACTCCCTGCCCCCCACCAACTGGGCCGCGAACTCCTCCTCGAAGGCCTTGACCTGCGGGCCTTGGGCCACCATGCCCGAGCGCAGCACTCCGTCTACCGCGGCACGCTCCTCATCCCCAATGATCGGCTTGGCCGCCGGAATGAACTCAGTCGTCATCTTGCTCCATCATCTTCAGCGTTCCGTTTCGCACTTCGTAGGTCTCGTGGGAGACGGGGCATCGGAAGGTGGATTCCGAATCCCGCTCCAGCCGGACGCCTCTCCGAGAGACCCAGCCAACCTGCCGTGCGGGGACTCCCATGACGAGGGCGTATGGCGGCACGTCCCTCGTCACCACCGACCCGGCGGCGATCATCGCCCAGTCACCGATCTCCACTGGGGCGACGCAGACGGCGCGAGCTCCCACGGACGCACCGTCGCCGATGCGAACACCCACGGCCTTCCAGTCGTCGGCGGTCTTCAAGGTCCCGCTCGGATTGACAGCACGGGGGTGCGTGTCGTTGGTCAGGACCGCCGCCGGCCCGATGAAGACGCCGTCGCCAAGAATGGCCGGTTCATACACCAGTGCGTAGTTCTGAATCTTGCAGTTGTCGCCGAGGCGCACGCCGGTACCGATGTAGGCGCCCCGGCCGATGATGCAGTGCTCTCCCAGCACCGCGCCCTCCCTCACCTGTGCCAGGTGCCAGACGGCGGATCCGTCGCCGATCGAGGCCGAAGCGGAGACGTCGGCGGATTCGGCGATCTTCACGGACATGAGGCTCCTCCCAGCGAAACGGAGGCACATCCCGGGAGGTGGGTGGAGCTCCGGCGCTGTCATCCATGGCAGGATATCCGCCATCGGGGGCGGTCGGCACATGCCACGCACGGCGCCAGAGGCCTTTCGCGTTCCTGGTGGGAGAGGGGCTGAGATGTCACGCGATGGGGAGTCACGCCACGTCCTCATCGCCAGCAGGATCTTCGCGCCCGAGCCTGCGGCCGCGTCGCTGCGGCTCCGTGTCCTCGCCGAGGAGCTGGCGGTGGCGGGGTACGACGTCGAGGTGCTCACCACCACCGCCCCAGCGTCGCCGCCGCCCCAGGATCCGGCCGGTGTCCACGTTGTGCGGTGGCCCGCACTCCGGAACGCGGACGGCTACATCCGGGGCTACTTGGGCTACCTGTCCTTTGACATCCCCCTGTTGTTCCGCCTCCTCCTGCGGCGCCGTCCCGACGTGGTCGTGTGTGAGCCGCCGCCCACCTCGGG
>RZYE01000304.1 GCA_009930425.1 Actinomycetota bacterium
CCTTGCCGAGGCCATGCCCCGCATCCGCGAGCGTCTCGCGGCGGGCAACCCGCCCCCCACCCGGCGGATCCCGGTCATGATCGGTGGTGGTGGCGAGAGGAAGACGCTGCGCGTGGTCGCCGAGCACGCCGACATCTGGCACGGCTTCGGCGACGCCGGGACCATCGCCCGCAAGAGCGCCATCCTGAACGACCACGGCGTCGCCGTCGGGCGGGATGCGAGCACGATCGAGCGTTCCGCCGGCGTCTCGCGAGCCCCCGGGGAGGTCGCCGATGCGATGGTCGCCGCCGGCGTCACCCTCTTCACAGTGGGAGTCTCGGGACCCGACTACGACCTGTCCCTGGTGGAGGACTGGGTGCGCTGGCGAGACGCGCGGCGGTAGGCCTCAGAGACTCCCGTACGTCGCCTTCGCCCTCTCCATCGCGGTCACGTAGCTGCTGCGCTGCAGGGCGTTGCCCTCGGCCCCCGCCGGGACGGCGAGGAGGCCGCGAAGGGCGTCGAGGCTGGCGAACTCCTTCCGCTCCAGGTAGGCCTCCAGCTCGTCCAGCATGGCTCGCGCGTATCCCGGGCCCTTCCGGATCAGCGCCGAGGTGGACATGACCACGTCGGCGCCCACGAGGAGGTTCTTCACCACGTCGGAACCGTCGGCCACACCCGTCGTGGCGGCGAGCGAGACCCGAGTATGGTTGCGCAGCGCGGCGATCCACGTGCGGGGCAGGCGCCCCTCGTCGGGGCTCGACAGGGCCCACGTGGTGGCGGCCTCGAGCGTCTCGACGTCCACGTCCGGTTGGAGGAACCGGTTGAACAACACCAGGCCGTCCGCGCCCGCCTGCACGAGCCGCAGCGCCACGCTGCCCACCGAGCTGAAGTACGGGCTCAGCTTGACGGCCACGGGAATCCCGACGGCGGCCTTCACCGCCGCCACGATGTCCAGGTGGCGTTCGATCACCGTGCTGCCCGAGGTCGAGAGGTCCCCGGGGACGAAGTAGATGTTCAGCTCCAGTGCGGCCGCCCCGGCGTCCTGCAGTTCACGGCCGAAGGTCACCCACCCGCCGACGTCGGACCCGTTGAGCGAGGCGATCACGGGGATGTCGAGATCGCGGGAGGCCCGCTCCACGAGGGTGAGGTAGTCCTGTGCGAGGGAACGCTCGTCGATGTCGGCCTCGGGGAAGTAGTCGAGCGCCTCGGCGTAGGAGTGTTCGTGCCGTTCGATCAGGTCCAGGTCCCGGGCCGCCTTGCGGCGGAGCTGCTCCTCGAACAGCGAGAACAGCACCACTGCCCCCACGCCCCCCTCGGCGAGGGACTTGATCCCGTCGAGGGTCTGGGAGAGGGGCCCGGCGGAGGCCACCAACGGGTTCCGCAGGGTGAGGCCGAGGTACGTCGTCGTCAGGTCCATGGTCACTTCCTCGCATCCGCTGCGAATTCGGCCGCGCTCCGCAGCGCCATCCGCTCGTACTCGGCCCACCGGAGGGCCACCTGCGCCTGCCCGTGGGCGAGGAGGCGCTCCGCGGCCTCGGGGTCGGTGGTGCGGAGCATCCGGAAGCGCAGTTCGTTCTCGTGGTAGGCCTTCAGGGTGATCCTCGGCCGGGGGGAGTCGAGGAGGAACGGGTTCTCGTCCATGTCGCGCAGCACGGGGTTGTACCGGATGAGGGGCCAGTGCCCGGAGGCCACGGCGGCGTACTGCTGGTCCAGCCCCTTGCGCATGTCGATGCCGTGGGCGATGCAGTGGCTGTAGGCGAGGATGAGGGACGGCCCGTCGTAGGACTCGGCCTCCCGGAACGCCTTCAGGGTCTGCTGCTTGTCGGCCCCCATGGCCACCCGTGCCACGTACACGTTGCCGTACGCGATCGCCTGCATGGCCAGGTCCTTCTTGTTCGTCACCTTGCCGCCGGAGGCGAACTTGGCGACGGCGCCGAGCGGCGTGGCCTTCGACGCCTGGCCGCCCGTGTTCGAGTACACCTCGGTGTCCAGGACGAGGATGTTGATGTTCCGTCCCGAGGCCAGCACGTGGTCCAGCCCACCGGAGCCGATGTCGTAGGCCCAGCCGTCGCCTCCCACGATCCACACAGAGCGGCGCAGCAGGTGGTCGGCCACCGACCGCAGGTCGGCAGCCCTCTCACCCTCCATGCCGTCGAGGCGCACCTTCAGGTCCTCCACCCGGGCGCGCTGCCGCGAGAGCTCCGACTCGTAGAGCTGGGGGGCGTCCAGGATCTCGTCCACGTACGCGTCCCCGAGCTCCCCACGCAGGTCCTCCAGCCGCCGTCGGGCGAGGTCGGCGTGGAGGTCGGCGGCGAGACGCAGGCCGAGCCCGAACTCCGCGTTGTCCTCGAACAGCGAGTTGGACCACGCGGGCCCGCGCCCGTACTTGTTGCGGGACCACGGCGTTGTCGGCAGGTTCCCGCCGTAGATGGAGGAGCAACCGGTCGCGTTGGCCACGGTGGCGCGCCCGCCGAACAGCTGGGTGAGCAGCTTGAGGTAAGGGGTCTCCCCGCAGCCCGTGCACGCCCCGGAGAACTCGAAGAGCGGCTCGAGGTACTGCACGCCGCGCACGTTCGC
>RZYE01000305.1 GCA_009930425.1 Actinomycetota bacterium
TGGCAGCCTCTCTCCTGTCCTTCTCCGCGCTCGGGCTCCGCCCGGACGTCACCGCGGGACACTCCGTCGGCGAGATCGCCGCGCTCGCCGTCGCCGGGGTGCTGGACCCCCGTGACGCCGTCGCGCTCGCCGCGACCCGTGGCCGCGCGATGGCCGACGACGCCGCCACCACCCCCACCGGGATGAGCGCCGTCGTCGGGGGCGTCCGGGAGGACGTCCTCGCCGCCATCGAGCAGGCGGGCGCCGTCGTCGCGAACGTCAACTCCGCGACCCAGGTGGTCGCCGCCGGCACGCCGGAACAGCTCGACCAGCTGTCCGGGACGGCACCGGCGCGAACCCGCGTGATCCCCCTCCAGGTGGCCGGGGCGTTCCACACCCCCTTCATGGCCCGGGCGCAGGAGATCGTGCGCGCCGCCACAGGCGGACTCGAGCCGCGGGACCCCTCCCTGCCGCTGCTGTCCAACCGGGACGGCCTGGCGATCACGAGTGGCCGGGACGCCCTCGACCGCATCGTCAGCCAGATGACCTCCCCCGTGCGGTGGGACCTGTGCTCCGACCGGCTCGCCGCTGACGGCGTGAGCGCGATCGTGGAGCTGTGCCCCGGCGGCGTGCTCACCGGCCTCGCGAAGCGCGAGCTGCGCGGCGTCCCCGCGATCGCCCTGAACTCCCCCGACGACCTCGAAGCGGCCCGCGCGGTCGCGGAAGGAACGCACGCATGACCACCCTGAAGGTGTCCCAGCCCGTGACCTACAGCCGCGTGCTCGGCGTGGGCGGCTTCCGCGGCGAGCGCGTGGTCCCGAACGACGAGATCGTCGGCCCCATCAACTCCTCGGACGAGTGGATCCGCCAGCGCACCGGCATCATCTCCCGGTGTCGCGCGGAGGAGACCACCTCCCTCCTCGACATGTGCGAGGCCGCCGGGAGGTCCGCGATCGCGGCCTCGGGCGTGGACCCCGCTGAGATCGACGTGGTCATCCTCGGGACCATCACCTGGATGGAACAGACCCCGGCCGCCGCGGCCATCGTCGCGGCCCGCCTCGGCCTGACCCCGGCGGCCGCGTACGACATCTCCGCGGCGTGTGCGGGCTACTGCTACGGCATCGGGCAGGCGGACGCCCTCGTCCGCACCGGTGCGGCCAGGAACGTGCTCGTCATCGGCGCCGAGCGGATGTCGGACGTCATCGACCCGGCGGACCGGACCATCTCCTTCATCCTCGGCGACGGTGCAGGGGCCGCCGTCGTGGGTGCCTCCGAGACCCCGGCCATCGGGCCCACCGTCTGGGGGACCGACGGCGAGCAGGCCCACCTCATCACCCAGACGCACTCCTGGCTCACCTTCCGGGACGGCTCGGACACCTCGTGGCCGACCCTCCGGCAGGAGGGGCCCGCCGTGTTCAAGTGGGCGAGCTTCACGCTGGCCCGCGCGGCGAGGAAGGCCATCGCGGACGCCGGACTGACACCGGAGGACATCGACGTCTTCATCCCCCACCAGGCCAACATGCGGATCATCGACCAGATGGTCAAGACCATCGGGCTGCGCGGCGATGTCGTCGTGGCCCGTGACATCGCCGAGACCGGCAACACGTCGGCGGCATCCATACCCCTGGCAACGGAGCGCCTGCTCCGTGAGGGCCAGGCCCACGGAGGACAGGTGGCCCTGCAGATCGGCTTCGGAGCCGGCCTCGCGTACGCCGCCCAGGTCTTCATCCTCCCCGACCACAACCACGCCTAGGAGAAACAAATGGCACTGAACGAATCCGAGATCCTTGCCGGCCTTGCCGAGATCGTCGCCGAGGAGACGGGGCTTCCCGCCGAGCAGGTGACGCCCGAGGCGTCCTTCGCCGACGACCTCGACATCGACTCTCTGTCGATGATGACCATCATGACCTACGCCGAGGAGCGCTTCGAGGTGCGCATCCCGGACGAGGAGGCCACCAGCCTCTCGACCGTGCAGGACGCGGTCGACTTCATCGCGAAGGCCCAGGCCTGAGCATCCCCGACACCACCGATGGAGCGAACATGACAGACGTCGTCGTCACCGGACTGGGGACCACCAACCCCATCGGCGGGAACGTGGCGGACACGTGGGCCGCGGCCCTCGCCGGCACCTCCGGCATCCGGACCCTGGACAACGACTGGGCGGAACGCTACGGCATCCCCGTGGACTTCGCCGGAACCCTCAAGGTGCCGGCGAGTGACGTCCTTCCCGTTCGCGACATCAAGCGGATGGACCCCTCCGCCCAGTACGCCGTGATCGCGGCGGAGGAGGCGTGGGCCGACTCCGGCACCCCCGACGTCCAGCCCGAACGGCTCGGCGTGGTGGTCTCCTCCGGCATCGGCGGGGTGTGGACCATCCTCGGCGCGTGGGACACGATCAAGGAGAAGGGCGCCCGGCGCGTCCTCCCGATGACCGTGCCCATGCTCATGCCCAACTCCCCCGCCGCCTTCATCTCGGTCAGGTTCGGCGCGAAGGCCGGCGCCCACGCCCCGGTCTCGGCCTGCGCCTCCGGTGCGGAGGCCATCGCCGACGGGGTGGAGATGATCCGC
>RZYE01000044.1 GCA_009930425.1 Actinomycetota bacterium
TCACCCGCACCACTGATCGCGCTGGCCCTCCTCAGCCTCGGAGGTCACCGCCCCACCCTCCCTGGCCGGAAATGACCCACGGAAACGACAGGAGAGCCAGGAATTCGGGCCAATTCAAAGCATCATTGGGGAGAGAAAGCGCTCTCCCACAATTGCGGACTCTCCGGAGTGATCTGTGTGCCGGCCGCGGGACCACCTCGCACCTGCCGCCGGCCGGTGGCTGCCGTGGACGGCCCCGAGCGGCCCGCGAACGGGCGGCTAGACTCGAGCCGTGCGCGAACTACCACTGGGACTCACCTACGACGACGTCCTCCTGCTCCCCGGCGCCACCGACGTCATCCCGTCCGAGGTGGACACCACCTCGCGCCTCACCCGCGGGATCTCCGTCAGGATGCCCCTGGTCTCCGCCGCCATGGACACGGTCACCGAGGCCAGGATGGCGATCGCGATGGCCCGCCAGGGTGGAATCGGGATCCTGCACCGGAACCTCTCGGTGGAGGACCAGGCCTACCAGGTCGACCTCGTGAAGCGCACCCAGACCGGGCGCATCACGAACCCGGTGACCATCGGCCCGGACCAGACGCTCGAGGACCTCGACCGCATCTGCGGCGAGTACCGCGTCTCCGGCCTGCCCGTCGTGGACGAGGGCCACCACCTGCTGGGAATCTGCACCAACCGGGACCTCCGCTTCACGCCGATCGCCGAGTGGGGGAGCACCCTGGTGCGGGACGTGATGACCCCGATGCCGCTCATCACCGCCCCCGAGGACATCTCCCACGCCGAGGCGACGGCGCTGCTGCGGCAGTACAAGAGGGAGCGCCTGCCGATCCTCGACGCCGAGGGGCGCCTCACGGGCCTCATCACGGTCAAGGACTTCGTGAAGTCCGAGCAGTTCCCACAGGCCTCGAAGGATGCCCAGGGCCGGCTGATGGTGGGCGCCGCCGTCGGGTACTTCGGTGACGCCATGGAGCGCGCCACCACGCTCATCGAGGCGGGCGTCGATGTCCTGGTCGTCGACACCGCACACGGCCACGCCCGGCTGCTGCTCGACATGGTGCGGGCCCTGAAGGCGGATCCGGCGACACGGGGGGTCCAGGTGATCGGTGGGAACGTGGCCACGTACGAGGGGGCCACGGCACTCGTCGAGGCAGGCGTGGACGCCGTGAAGGTCGGAGTCGGACCGGGCTCCATCTGCACCACCCGGGTGGTCGCCGGAGTCGGCGTGCCGCAGGTGACCGCGATCATGGAGGCCGCGCGGGCGGCGCGTCCGGCTGGCGTGCCCGTGATCGGCGACGGCGGGCTCCAGTACTCGGGGGACATCGCCAAGGCCCTGGTCGCGGGCGCGGACACCGTCATGCTCGGGTCTCTGCTCGCCGGGTGCGAGGAGAGCCCCGGCGAGACCGTGTTCATCGCCGGGAAGCAGTACAAGCAGTACCGCGGCATGGGATCCCTCGGGGCGATGACCTCGCGGGGCAGGAAGTCGTACTCCCGGGACCGCTACTTCCAGACGGACGTCGTGGGCGACGACCAGATCGTCCCGGAGGGCATCGAGGGGCAGGTGCTCTACCGCGGTCCGCTGGCCGCCGTCGTGCAGCAGCTCGTCGGAGGCCTGCACCAGTCCATGTTCTACGTGGGGGCGCGAACCGTCCCCGAGTTGCAGGAGCGTGGGCGGTTCATCCGGATCACGGCCGCGGGGCTCAAGGAGTCCCACCCGCACGACGTCCTGATGACCGCCGAGGCCCCGAACTACACGCGTCGCGGGTAGGCGACGGGGCGTCCGCGCCCGAGCCGGTAGCATGCTCGGGTGAGCAACGAAGTCGAGATCGGACGTGGCAAGCGCGGGCGACGCGCCTTTTCCTTCGACGACATCGCGGTCGTCCCGTCCCGCAGGACCCGTGATCCCGAGGATGTCGACACCTCGTGGCAGATCGATGCCTACCACGTGGACACGCCGATCCTGGGGGCGCCGATGGACTCGTCCATGTCCCCGGCGACGTGCGTGGAGCTGGGACGGGTCGGGGGCATCGGCGTCCTCGACCTGGAGGGCCTCTGGACCAGGTACGAGGACCCCGAGCGACTGTTCGACGAGATCGCCGGGCTCCCGGCACATGAGGTCATCACGCGGATGCAGGAGATCTACTCCGCGCCGATCCAGCCCGACCTGATCAAGCGCCGGCTCGCGGAGATCCGCGAGGGCGGGGTCACCGTGGCCGCCGCGCTCAGCCCCCAGCGGACCCAGGAGCACTGGCGCACCGTCGTGGAGACCGGGGTGGACCTCTTCGTCATCCGTGGCACCACGGTTTCGGCCGAGCACGTCTCCTCCAACCGTGAGCCACTGAACCTCAAGCGGTTCATCTACGAGCTCGACGTCCCCGTCATCGTGGGCGGTGCCGCCACCCACATGGCCGCGCTCCACCTGATGCGAACGGGTGCCGCCGGCGTGCTCGTCGGGTTCGGCGGGGGCGCCGCCCACACCACCCGCCAGGCGCTGGGGATCCACGTGCCGATGGCGAGCGCCGTCGCCGACGTCGCAGCGGCCAGGCGCGACTACCTCGACGAGTCCGGGGGCCGCTACGTGCACGTCATCGCCGACGGATCGATCGGCCGGTCCGGGGACCTCGTCAAGGCGATCGCGTGTGGCGCCGATGCGGTCATGATGGGGTCGGCGCTCGCAAGGGCCACCGAGGCTCCCGGCAGGGGATGGCACTGGGGGGTCGAGGCCCACCACCCGTTCCTCCCGCGCGGTGAGCGCGTCAACGTGGGGACGGTCGGCCCCATCGAGCAGATCGTCCAGGGGCCCACCGCCGTCGCGGACGGCACCACCAACATGATGGGTGCGCTGCGGCGCGCGATGGCGACGGCGGGCTACTCCGACCTCAAGGAGTTCCAGCGTGTCGAGGTGGTGGTCTCTCCCTACCAACCCCGGGACTGAACTCCCGGGTGGCGCGCTGCTCCCTTTGGGACACTGTGGGGAGCATCCCAACTCCACAGGAGGAACCGTGACGGAATACCGCATCGAGCACGACACCATGGGAGAGGTCCGGGTCCCGAAGGACGCCCTGTACGCCGCGCAGACGCAGCGGGCGGTCGAGAACTTCCCGATCTCCGGCCGCGGGCTGTCGCCCCACCACATCGCTGCGCTCGGCCAGATCAAGCGTGCCGCCGCGATCGCGAACCGCGAGCTCGGCGTCGTCGACGAGGAGACCGCCAGCGCCATCGTCGCGGCGGCCGACGAGGTCATCTCCGGGCGACACGACGGCGAGTTCCCGATCGACGTGTTCCAGACCGGGTCCGGGACGTCGTCGAACATGAACACCAACGAGGTGGTGGCCACGCTCGCCTCGCGGGTCAAGGGCTCGCCCGTGCACCCGAACGACCACGTCAACGCGTCCCAGTCGTCCAACGACGTGTTCCCCTCCTCGATCCACATCGCCGCGGTGGGAGCGGTCAAGGACGAGCTCCTGCCCGGCCTGGACGTGCTCGCCAGCTCGCTGGAGGCCAAGGCCGAGGAGTACAGGGACGTCGTCAAGTCCGGGCGGACGCACCTCATGGACGCGACCCCGATCATGCTCGGGCAGGAGTTCTCCGGCTACTCCACCCAGATCCGGTACGGCATCGCGCGCGTGGAGGCCGCGCTGCCCCGGCTGAGCGAGCTCCCGCTCGGCGGCACCGCGGTGGGCACCGGGATCAACACGCCCGCCGGCTTCTCCCAGCGCGTCATCGAGCTCATCGCCGAGAACACCGGGCTGCCGTTCGTCGAGGCGTCCAACCACTTCGAGGCGCAGGCCGCCCAGGACTCGCTCGTCGAGATGTCCGGGGCGCTGCGCACGATCGCCGTCTCGCTGGTGAAGATCGCCAACGACCTGCGATGGATGGGCTCGGGTCCCCGCACCGGCATCGGCGAGATCCAGCTGCCGGACCTCCAGCCCGGATCCTCGATCATGCCGGGCAAGGTGAACCCCGTGCTGCCGGAGGCCACCATCCAGGTGGCGGCCCAGGTCATCGGCAATGACGCGGCCATCGCGTTCGCCGGCGCGCAGGGCAACTTCGACCTCCTCGTGATGCTGCCGGTCATGGCCCGCAACCTGCTCGAGTCGATCACCCTGATCGGGAATGTCTCGCGGGTACTGGCCACCAGGTGCGTCGACGGGATCATCGCCAACGTGGACCGGTGCAAGCAGCTCGCCGAGTCCTCTCCGTCGATCGTGACCCCGCTCAACCGGGTCATCGGCTACGAGGCCGCCGCGAAGATCGCCAAGCACTCCGTGAAGCAGAACCTCACGGTCCGCGAGGCCGTGATCGACCTGGGCTACGTGGAGCGTGGCGAGGTGACGGAGGAGCAGCTCGACGTCGCCCTCGACGTCGCGTCCATGACGGCGCCGAAGAAGGGCTGACACAGCACGGGGCCCCACCATGCTGGTGGGGCCCCGTGACGTCAGTTCTCGAGCAGGGCCACGCTCTGGCGGGCGATCTCGAGCTCCTCGTTGGTGGGCACGACGAGGACGGTGACGGCGGCGCCGTCGGGGGAGATGACGTGCGGGCCGGAGGCCCGGACGGCGTTGCGGTCCGGGTCCACGTGGATGCCGAGGAACTCCAGCCCCTCGGCCACCTCGGTGCGGAGTTCAACGTTGTTCTCCCCGACGCCCGCGGTGAAGGTGAGGGCGTCGATGCCGCCCATCACCGCGGCGTAGGCGCCGATGTACTTGCGGAGCCGGTGGGTGTAGACCCCGAGGGCGAGGATCGCGCCCTCGTCGCCCTCCTCGGCGAGGCCGCGGACCACGCGCATGTCGTTGTGACCGGTGAGTCCCTTGAGGCCGGACCTCTTGTTGAAGAGGTCATCGATCTCCTTGACGTCCATGCCCGCCACCCGGCAGAGATGGAAGGCGACGGCCGGGTCGATGTCCCCGGTCCGGGTGCCCATGACGAGTCCCTCGAGGGGCGTCAGGCCCATCGACGTGTCGACGGCGTGGCCCGCCACCACCGCGGAGGCGGACGCGCCGTTGCCGAGGTGGAGTACCACCTGCTTCAGGTCCTCCCGGCCGAGGAACTCGCTGACCGTGCGGGAGACGAACTGGTGGGACGTGCCGTGGAAGCCGTAGCGGCGGATCGAGTACTTCTCGGCGATCTCGCGATCCAACGCGTACGTGGAGGCCGCGGCGGGCAGTTCCCCGAAGAACGCCGTGTCGAACACGGCGACGTGCGGGACGTCCGGCAGGAGTTCGCGGGCCACCTCGATGCCACGCACGTTGGCGGGGTTGTGGAGGGGAGCCAGCGGGTTCAGCTCCGTGATCTGGGCGAGCACCGCCTCGTCGACGAGGGTGGCGCGGTCGAAGTGCTTGCCGCCCTGGACGACACGGTGGCCGACGGCCACGACTCCGGACTCCTGCAGGTTGGGACCCACCCGGTCGCACAGTTCGATGACGAGGCGGAGCCCCTCGCCGTGGTCGGCGATCGGGTGGGACTCGGTGAGCTTCTCGCCGGAGTGCTTGTGGGTGATCGCACCGCTCTCCTCCCCGATGCGCTCCACGAGCCCGCTCGCGAGCGACTCGGCCGTGTCCGGATCGATGAGCTGGTACTTGATCGAGGATGATCCCGAGTTGATGACGAGGACGGTTCGGTGCGTCACTGCTCTTCTCCCTCCGTGACGGGCGTGGCGCCCTGTGCCTGGACCGCGGTGATGGCCACGGTGTTGACGATGTCCTTGACGAGTGCCCCGCGCGAGAGGTCGTTCACCGGCTTGTTCAGGCCCTGCAGGACCGGGCCGACAGCGACGGCGCCGGCGGAGCGCTGCACCGCCTTGTACGTGTTGTTCCCGGTGTTGAGGTCCGGGAAGATGAAGACCGTCGCGCGGCCGGCGACCTCGGAGTCCGGCAGCTTCGTCTTCGCGACGGACGGTTCGATGGCGGCGTCGTACTGGATCGGACCCTCGACCGAGAGCTTTGGCGCGCGTTCCCGGACGAGCCGAGTGGCCTCTCGCACCTTCTCGACGTCGGCGCCGGACCCGGACTCCCCCGTGGAGTAGGAGAGCATCGCGATCCGGGGCTCGACCCCGAACTGCGCGGCCGTCTCGGCCGACGAGATCGCGATGTCCGCGAGCTGCTCGGCGGTCGGGTCCGGGTTCACCGCGCAGTCGCCGTACACCAGGACCCGGTCCTCCATGAGCATCAGGAACACCGAGGACACGATGGAGACGCCCGGCTTGGTCTTGATGATCTCGAAGGACGGCCGGATCGTGTGCGCGGTGGTGTGCGCCGCGCCCGAGACCATGCCGTCGGCGAGTCCGAGGTGCACCATCATCGTGCCGAAGTAGGACACTCCCCGCACGATCTCGCGGGCGCGCTCGACCGTCATCCCCTTGTGCTCGCGGAGCTTCGCGTACTCCTCGGAGAACCGGCCGATGAGCTCGGGGTCGTCGGTGCAGAGCACCGTGGCATCGTCGATGTTGAGTCCGAGCTCCTTGGCACGCGCCCGGACGGTGACCTCGTCCCCGAGGATGACGATGTCCGCCACCTGACGGGCGAGCAGGGTGGAGGCGGCGCGCAGGATGCGGTCGTCGCTCCCCTCCGGGAGGACGATCCGCTTGCGGTCCGCCCGGGCCCGGTCGAGCAGCTCGGCCTCGAACATGAGGGGCGTGACCACGGACGCCCGAGTGAAGTCCAGCTTCGTGAGGATCGAGTCGGCGGAGATGCTCTCCTCGAACGTGGACAGCGCGAGGTCGATCTTCCGCTGCGTGCGGGGCGTCAGGCTCCCACGCGTCATCGAGCAGATCTGCGCGGACTGGTAGCTGTCGTACCGGGTGGCCACCACGGGGAGCCGCTGCCCGAAGCCGCGGATCAGCTTCGAGACGGTCGGGGGCACCTCGTAGCCGCCGTTGAGGATGATCGCGGAGAGCGAGGGGAAGCCGTCCGCGGCGTGCGCCGCCATCAGCGCGATGAGGATCTCGTTGCGGTCGGAGGGCGTGATGATGACCTGGCCCTCCTTCAACCTCTCGAGGACGTGCTCGGTGTTCATGCCCGCGATGAGGAGGTGCTCCGCCTCGCGGCTGAGGAGGGCCTCGTCCCCGAAGGAGAGGCTGCCGTCCAGCTCCTTCATCAGCTCGCCGACCGTGGCGGAGGACAGCAGCGGGATCTCCGGCAGCGTCCAGACGGGCAGGCCGAACTCGTCGACGGCGGAGGCGTACTCCTCGAAGGCCTCGTCGAGGATCCGGTTGACCACGATCCCGATCACCTGCGCGTGGTTGGAGTGGATCTCGTCGATGGCGACGAGGGTCGCCTGGGCGACCTCGGCGGGCGCCCGGTCCATCGCGCGGACCACCAGCAGTATGGAGGAGCCGAGGTTCGCGGCGATGCGCGAGTTGTACTCCAGCTCGGCCGGCCCCGCGATGTCCGTGTAGTCCGAGCCCACCACGACGACGATGTCGAGGGAGTGCTCGAGGGCACGGTACTTGTGGATGATCCGGGACAGCGCCTCCTCGGGGTTCCTGTGGACGTCGTCATAGGTCACTCCGACGCACTGGTCGTACGTGAGGTTCGGGAGGCTCGAGAGCAGCAGCTCGAGAACCCTGTCCGGTTCCTTGCCGGCGCGGACGACCGGCCGGAACACCCCGACATTCTGGACGTTGCCGGAGAGCAGGTTCACCAGCCCCAGGGCGACCGTCGACTTGCCGGTGTGACCCTCCATCGAAACCACGTAGATCGAGCGCGCCACGTTGCGTCTCCTTCCAAAGCTCGGGGAGAGGGCCCCGAGGGACCCTCTCCCCAGACTAGTGTGCGGTGCTGCTACTCGTTGTCCCCTCCGGTGAAGAGCGTCGCATTGACTTCCGCCTCGGAGGCGGCGTCGCCGGCGTCACTCCACACCCAGTCCTGCACCTCGGGGATGTCCTCGCCGTGGTCGTAGGCGTACGCCCGCGCGAGGATCCGCTTGTCGGCCATGTACTGGCGCAGGTTGGCGTGCTTCGACCCGAGGGACGGCACGCGGTCGATCACGTCCATCACCAGGTGGTAGCGGTCGAGGTCGTTGCGCATGACCATGTCGAACGGCGTGGTCGTGGTCCCCTCCTCCTTGAAGCCGCGCACGTGGAGGTGGGCGTGGCCCGTCCGGCGGTAGGTGAGGCGGTGGATCAGCCACGGGTAGCCGTGGTAGGCGAAGATGACCGGCTTGTCCGCGGTGAAGTAGTTGTCGTACTCCTTGTTGGACAGGCCGTGCGGGTGCTCCTTCTCGTCCTGCAGCCGCATGAGGTCGACGACGTTGACCAGCCGCACCTTCAGGTCCGGGATCGCCTCGCGCAGGATCTTGGCCGCCGCCAACGCCTCGACGGTGGGGATGTCACCGGCACAGGCGAGCACGACGTCCGGGTCCTCGCCGTCCACCTCGGTGCCGGCCCACTTCCAGATGCCGAGCCCTCGGGTGCAGTGTTTGATGGCGTCCTGCATGTTCAGCCAGTTCGGGTTGGGCTGCTTGCCCGCCACCACCACGTTGACGTACTGCCGTGAACGCAGGCAGTGGTCCCAGGTGGAGAGCAGGGTGTTCGTGTCCGGCGGCAGGTACACGCGGATGATCTCGGACTTCTTGTTGACCACGTGGTCGATGAAGCCGGGGTCCTGGTGGCTGAAGCCGTTGTGGTCCTGGCGCCAGACGTGGCTCGAGAGCAGGTAGTTCAGCGACGCGATCGGGCGGCGCCAGCCGATGTGGTTGGTGACCTTGAGCCACTTCGCGTGCTGGTTGAACATCGAGTCGATCAGGTGGATGAACGCCTCGTAGGAGCTCATCATGCCGTGCCGGCCGGTGAGCAGGTAGCCCTCGAGCCAGCCCTCGCACTGGTGCTCGGAGAGCATCTCCATGACGCGGCCGTGCGGGGCGAGCGGGTCGTCCTCGTCGGTCGGCAGGAAGATGGCGTTCCACTGCTTGTCCGTGACCTCGTAGGTGTCCTGCAACCTGTTCGAGGCGTGCTCGTCCGGGGCGAACATGCGGAAGTTGTTCGGGTTCAGCTTGACGACGTCGCGGAACCAGGTCCCGAGGCGGCGCGTGGGCTCGGTCACGATGGCGCCCGGGGTCTGGACGTCCACCGCGTAGTCCCGGAAGTCCGGCAGGATCAGGTCCTTGAGGACCTGGCCTCCGTTCGATGACGGGTTGGCACTCATGCGGAGGATGCCCTCCGGTGCCAACTCGGCGATCTCGGGGAGGAGGCGGCCGTCGTCGTCGAACAGCTCGGCGGGACGGTAGCTGAGCAGCCAGTTCTTCAGCTCCTCGAGGTGGGCATCGGTGTCCCGGGCACTCGCCAACGGGACCTGGTGGGACCGCCACGAGTCCTCGGTGCGCTTGCCGTCGATCTCCTTGGGGCACGTCCAGCCCTTGGGGGTGCGGAAGACGATCATCGGCCACTGGGGGCGCGGTTCGTCCTTGCCCTCCGGGCGGCTCTTGATCTCCGCGATCTCGTCCAGGACCTCGTCGAGGATGACGGCGAACCGCTTGTGCACCTCGATGATGTCCTCGTCGTCGAAGCCGCCGACGAAGAAGTGCGGCTTGTACCCGTAGCCGCGCATGAGGGCCTCGAGCTCCTCGTCCGGGATGCGGGCCAGCACGGTGGGGTTGGCGATCTTGTACCCGTTCAGGTGGAGGACCGGGAGGACGACGCCGTCGGTCTCGGTGTTGGTGAACTTGTTCGAGTGCCACGAGGTGGCCAGCGGGCCGGTCTCCGCCTCACCGTCACCGACCACCGTGAAGGCGAGGAGCTTCGGGTTGTCGAACACGGCACCGAAGGCATGGGACAGCGCGTAGCCGAGCTCGCCGCCCTCGTGGATGGAGCCGGGCGTCTCGGGTGCCACGTGGGAGGGGATGCCGCCGGGGAAGCTGAACTGCTTGAACAGCTTCTGTATGCCGTCGGTGTCCTCGGTGATGTTCGGGTACGTCTCCGTGTACGTGTGCTCAAGGTAGGTGTTCGCCACGAGGCCGGGGCCGCCGTGGCCGGGACCGGTGATGTAGATGGCCTCGACGCCGCGCTGCTTGATGGCGCGGTTCATGTGCGCATAGAGGAAGTTGAGGCCAGGAGTGGTGCCCCAGTGGCCCAGGAGGCGAGGCTTGACGTGGTCGCGCGTCAGGGGCTCGCGGAGGAGCGGGTTGTCGAGGAGGTAGATCTGACCCACCGAGAGGTAGTTGGCCGCGCGCCACCAGGCGTCGATCTGGCGGGCCTCCTCGTCGGTGATGGGGTGGGACTGGCCGTTGGGCCAGCTTGGTGCGACGCTCATTCGTTCTCCCGGGTAGAAGGGGTCTGACCTTTCGAGGGTAGTGGAGGTCACAGTCACGGTGTGGTCTGTTGCACACCTAGGATTGCCACATGGCAGCGGTGACACGACGCGAGTGGCTCAGGTCCGCGTCGAAGCCCGGGATGCTGGCACTTCTCCTGGCGGTGGCCGTGGTGGCCTACCTGTTCATCCAGCTCGGGGCATGGCAACTTGACCGTGCCGCGCTGCGTGGCGCCGAGGAGGCACGGCGGGTGGAGGCCGAGAAGCTCGCCGCGGACCCGGTGCCCCTCGCGGACGCACTTGCCGTTGGCCAGGTCTTCCGCACGGATCAGCAGCTCCTCAAGGTGCGGGCGACCGGGGAGTACCGCGAGCAGGTCCTGGTGCCCGGCCGCGCCGTCGACGGGAAGGAGGCGGTCCTCGTCGTCTCGGCACTGTGGATCGAGGACGGCTCGGCCAGCACCATGATCCCGGTGCTGCGGGGTTGGGTGGCGCCGTCGGACGTGACGACGGCGGACGGCGTGGCCGTGCCGGCGACGGCGGAGGCCGCGGCGCTCCTCGAGGTCCCGGCGGGCGCGGTGACGGTGGTGGGACACCTCAGCGACAGCGAGAAGGCGCGGATCGGTGATTACCCGGACGGGATGGTCGGCGCCATCTCGACCGGTGAGCTCGCCAACCTCTGGGGCGGACCCACCTACACCGGCTTCCTCGTGCTGGCGGAATCGGAACCGGCGGAGGCGCTTCCCTTGGTACCGCCCCCCAGCTACGACCGGCAGGGCGGGATGAACCTGCAGAACCTGTTCTACGCGGCGGAGTGGTTCATCTTCGGTGGCTTCGCGGTGTTCGTGTGGTGGCGCTTCGTCCGGGAGGACGCCGTGCGAGAGCGGGAGGCGGCGGTCCTCGCGCAGATGGGCTGATCGGCCTCCTCCCTGACCCTCCTGGGTGGATCTGTCACGCATGCGTGATAGATCCACCCAGGAGCCGGGCTCCCCGACTTCGTGGGGACGATTCGTCCCATCTGCGCGACACTTTCACCCCACGAGCCCTGCGCGGTCCTGGCCGGGTTCCCAAGTGCGTGCGCAGTGTTGGGTCAGCCCCCAATTGCGTACGCAATGTTGGGTCAGCTTCCCAATTGCGTACGCAGAACGGTCCTGCGGGTGGTCTACCGTCCGCAGGAACGTCCAAGACCCGCGGGATCGTCTTGCGTACGCAATGGGGAACGAGAACGAGTGGCAGAAGGCCCGCAGGAACGTCCTGCGTACGCTGTTGTGGCCCAGGACTTGGGCACGTGTCCCAACTGCGGGCGCACGATCGTTCTGCGTACGCTGTTGTGGCGCCGGTGGCGCCACACGGAATCCTCGTGGGGAGGATTCGTCGCGCTGGTGCGACATTCCTGCCCCACGAGACCTCCAGCCTCGGGCGCCGCCGGGTTATCCACAGTGTGAACCCGCGTCGATCCCGCTCGTGGTTGGTGCCGTATCGTGAGCGGCATGGGGAGCAGGCTTCTGGCAGCGCGGCATGCGCTCATCTCACTCGTTCTCGTGGGTTCTCTCGCCGCGTGCGGCGATGACGCGGAGGTGGCGGCCACAACCGCCCCCGAGCCCACGGCTCCGACGGCGACGGAAGAGTCGTCCGATCCCACCTCCAGCCCGACTGCTCTTGCCACGGCCGTTCCCCTGCCAGTCATGCCGCCGGAGATGGCGAACAACGACGCGGCGGGTGCGGAGGCGGC
>RZYE01000306.1 GCA_009930425.1 Actinomycetota bacterium
GTCGACGACGCCGCCCGGGCGGGCGGCACCCTCGCCCTGATCTCGGCGGGCTGGGATCCGGGGCTGTTCTCCGTGAACCGGGTCATGGCCGAAGCGGTGCTGCCCGACGGCGCCACCCACACCTTCTGGGGGCCGGGCCTGAGCCAGGGCCACTCCGACGCGATCCGGCGGATCCCCGGGGTGGCGGGCGCGGTCCAGTACACCATCCCCCGGGAGGAGGCGGTGGAGAGGGTGCGGGCCGGTGAGCGGGTGGAGTTCACCGCGCGTCAGAGGCACCTGCGGGACTGCTACGTGGTGCTGGAGGACGGCGCCAACCTCGCCGCGGTGCGCGACGCGATCGTGACGATGCCCCACTACTTCGACGAGTACGACACCGCCGTCACGTTCATCTCAGCCGAGGAACTGGCCCGGGACCACGCAGGCATGCCGCACGGGGGGTTCGTGGTGCGGAGCGGGGAGACCTCGGACGGGGTGTCGCAGGTGGTGGAGTACCGGCTGGCGCTGGAATCCAACCCCGAGTTCACCTCCAGCGTGCTCGTGGCCTACGCCCGGGCGGTGGCGCGGATGAGCGCGGCGGGCGAGGTGGGCGCGCGGACGGTCCTCGACGTGGCGCCGGGCCTTCTCTCGCCGGTGAGCCCCGAGGACCTGCGGGAGCGGTACCTGTAGAGCTCCGCTTCACCTGAGGGCTCCGCTTCACCTGCAGGGCTCCGCTTCACCTGCAGGGCTCCGCTTCACCTGTGGGCTCCGCTTCGCAGGCCCACGCCTTCCTGAACAACTGTTCCCCCACTGTTGGGCCGATCTGTCCTCCTCGGAGCGAAGGGAATCGCCCCAACAGTGGGTCAAACGTCTGCTGAGGCAACTCTCCGGCTGTTCTCCAGCTCCCGCATGTGGTCCAGCACCAGGCAACCGTCCGAGCAGGGGCTCGGCATGCCCGCCCAGCCCCCGAGCCGCAATCCGAACGCTGCCTGAGCCGCCGTGAGGCAGGGATCCTCCACAACATGGGACCACCGGAACCGCAGGGTCATCTCCCGCGAGATCAAGACCGCATCGTTGTCGCGGAGCACGTCCGCGTGGGTGGCGCGTCCCGGGTGGGCGAGTTCGCCGTCGAGTTCCACGCGAAGCCCGTACCGGGCGTAGCGACAATCCGACCGGATCCAGTGCCGGCGGATCCGCTGCCACTCCTGGCGGCTGGACACCGGCAGCCCGTGCGCACGCTCGACGTCACGGTGGTAGCGCAACTCCAGGTGCGACTCCACACCGTCGGGGGTCCATGCCACGCACTCGAGGAACAGTCGCCGGTTGCGGAAACGCTTGCGCCGATCGGCCCGCCCCAGCAGGGCGGCTGGCGTCACCCTCTGCTGGATCGCCGCGATCAGCAGGTCAACCACCGCCTTGTCGGACGTGGCCGCCTCCACCATGTCGAGCACTGTCTCCTCGATCTCGGTCCACCCCGGTGAGCCGACCTTCGAGTACCGCCGCCGCGTCCTCCGCACGCGAACGCCAGCTGGGGCCACGAGCTTCACCCGGTGCGGCACGAGCACATCGATCACCGTGGGGTCCTCCCGAACCAGGCCATGGTGGCGAGCCGCTGCGGCGCCTCCGATCAGAGCCCACTCTCCCTCGCGCAGCTGCGGCTTCACGTACAGGACCGCGGCCCACTCCCGCTGCTCCCGGGACAGCTCGCCGGGGAACATCGCGACAACCCCTGGGTGGACGCGCTGCCAGTACCCGGCCCGCACCCGGTGCAGTGTCATCTGGTCCGTCACCCCGCACGCCGCCAGGTCCGCGCGCGACACGATGTGCAGCTGTCTCTCCGCGAGCGCGGCGAGTTCCGAGATCTCCTCCATGCCGTCACCGTACGGGCCGACGACGGCGCCACCCCGGCGTTCATCCTCTCACCTGTCGTTCTGTGGACAATCCGTTGAGGCCCGCCCGGCTGTGGACAACCGGCCGATCGTGGCGCGGAGGTGGAGCGTGTGGACCGGCCAACCGGCGTCACCGACCACCAGACCCCACGCCAGTCCGCCCCACCGACGACCAGACCCCCCACAACCCCGCCCCACCGACCACCAGACCCCCCGCCGGCCCCAAGAGGCGCGCCCTGAACAGACGTTCCCCCATTGCTGGGCCGATCCTTTTCGCTCACGGGAGAAGGAACCGGCCCGTCAATGGGGGAACAGTTGTTCAGTGGGGCGGGAGAACGTTCGGTGTGCTCCAGCCGCTCCCTGGCGCCGCTCCGACAGGGCCCGGCACAGTTCCAGCCGCGTCCCGGCGCCGCTCCGACAGGGCCCGGCACAGTTCCAGCCGCTCCCTGGCCCCGCTCCTACAGGGTCCGGCACAGTTCCAGCCGCGTCCTGACCCCGCTCCGGCAGCATCCTTCGCACAGGTTGGGCCGGCGTCCGACGCACGAGGGGAGAGCGGGCGATCGGCCTACAGTGGACCCATGGCCGAGGAACTCACCGACGAGGCACTGGAATTCGCCGAGAAGATGTTCACCCTGGCCCGGGAGGGCCACACCGAG
>RZYE01000307.1 GCA_009930425.1 Actinomycetota bacterium
AGGTCTCTCTCTTGGCCATTGTCACCTCTCGAGCCAGGCCCGCAGCGCGGCGGCGCAGGCGCGGATGTCGGACACGGGGCAGCGTTCGTCGTCGGCGTGCGCCAGTGACGGATCACCGGGACCGAAGTTGACGGCGGGGATCCCGAGGGAGGCGAAGCGGGCGACGTCCGTCCACCCGTACTTGGGTCCCACCCCTCCCCCGGTGTGGGCGGAGACGGCGCCGACGAAGTCCGCCACGGCGGGGTCGTCGAGGCCGGGCCGCGCGCCGGGGGCGGCGTCCGTGATGACGACCTCGTGGCCCGCGAACAGCTCCCGCACGTGGGCCTCGGCCTCCGCCACCGTGCGGGAGGGGGCGAACCGGTAGTTCACGGTCACCACGCACTCGTCGGGGATCATGTTGGAGGCGATGCCGCCCCGGATCCCGACCGCGTTCAGTCCCTCGCGGTAGACGAGCGAGTCCACCTCCACCTCGGCCGGGACGTGGGTGCTAAGGCGTTCGAGGATCGGGGCGGCGGCGTGGATCGCGTTGACGCCCCGCCACGCCCGCGCGGAGTGCGCCGTTCGGCCGTCGGTGCGGACCTCGGCGCGGATCGTGCCGTTGCAGCCGCCCTCGATGGCGGCGGAGGTGGGCTCGCCGAGGATCGCGAAGTCGCCGGCGAGCCACTCCGGGTGCTCCCGGGCGATGCGGCCCAGCCCGTTGAGGTCGGCGTCGACCTCCTCCTGGTCGTAGAACACCCAGGTCACGTCCCACGCGGGCTCGGCGAGCGTGGCCGCGAGGTGGAGGGCGACGGCGACGCCCCCCTTCATGTCGACCGTCCCCCGCCCCCAGAGTTCGCCGTCGACGAGCCAGGTGGGCAGGTTGCCCTGGACGGGCACCGTGTCGAGGTGGCCGGCGACGACGACGCGGCGCGGCCGGCCCAGGTGCGTCCGGGCCACCACCGCATCACCGTCCCGCAGGACCTCGAGGTGCGGGTACGGGCGCAGGGCGGCCTCGACGGCGTCCGCGAGCACGCGCTCCTCCCCGGAGACCGACGGGATGTCGCAGATGGCCGCGGTCAGTGCGACGACGTCCGTCAGGTCCAGCATGACGCCCACGATATCGGTTCTCCTCACCGGGCCATGTGCAGGGTCCGGGCCGCCTCCCCGAGCGACCCGGTGAGCGAGGGGTAGATGGTGAAGGCGTTGGCCATCTGGTCCACCGTGAGCCGGTTCGTGACCGCGAGCGTGACGGGGAAGATGAGCTCCCCGGCCCGGGGAGCCACCACCACGCCGCCGATCACCACGCCGGAGGCGCGGTCCGAGAGGATCTTGATGAAGCCCTCCCTGATCCCGAGCATCTTCGCGCGCGGGTTCCGGGCCATCGGGAGGCGGGTGATCGAACCGTCCACGCGCCCGGAGGTGATGTCCTCCTCGCTGACGCCGATGGTGGCGATCTCGGGCGCGGTGAAGATGTTCGCCGCCACGGCGTTGGTGTCGAGCGGGGCAACCGCCTCGCCGAGCGCGTGCCACATCGCGATGCGGCCCTGCATGGCCGCCACGGAGGCCAGCGGCAACACGCCGGTGCAGTCGCCGGCGGCGTACACCCGGAAGGCCGTGGTGCGGGAGACCCGGTCCACCTCCACGTGGCCGGAGGCGCGGAGTCGGACGCCGGCCTCCTCCAGCCCGATGCCGGCGGTGTTCGGCACCGCGCCGACGGCGACGAGGCAGTGCGACCCCGCCACCACGCGGCCGTCCGTCAACTCGACCTCCACGCCGTCGTCCGTCCGCCGGACCAAGGCGGCGCGGGACGTCGAGAGCACCGTCATCCCCCGCCGCCGGAAGACACGTTCGATGAGTTCGGCGGCCTCCTCGTCCTCGCCGGGCAGCACCCGGTCCCGCGAGGAGACGAGGGTGACTCGCGCGCCGAGCGCGTTGTAGGCCCCGGCGAACTCCGCCCCGGTGACGCCCGAGCCCACCACGATGAGGTGCTCCGGCAGGTCATCGAGTCGGTAGAGCTGCGCCCAGGTCATGATCCGCTCACCATCGGGCTCGGCACCGGGGAGGATCCGCGGTGACGCCCCGGTGGCCACGAGCACGATCTCGCCCTCCACGACGTGCTCGCCGTCCACGACGACGTCGCGCGTCCCCCGGTCGTGGTGGGCGCGGCCCAGCCGCGCCTCGCCGTCGATGACGCGCACCCCCTCCGCGGTGAGGTGGGCACGGATGTCGGCGGACTGCCGCGCCGCCAGCTCGAGGACGCGGGCGTTCACCACGGCGAGGTCGACGGCGAGCGTGCCGCCGGCCTGGATGCCGAGCTCGGCCGCGCTCTCCGTGATGGTCATCCACTCGGCCGTGGCGATCAGCGTCTTGGACGGCACGACGTCGGTGAGGACGGCCGCGCCACCGATGCCGCTGCGTTCGACCAGGGTGACATCCGCACCGAGCCTGCTGGCGACCAGCGCGGCCTCGTAGCCTCCGGGGCCACCCCCGATGACCACCACCCGCGAGCCGCTCCGGACCGGCGAGGCGCCGGCGTCGTCG
>RZYE01000308.1 GCA_009930425.1 Actinomycetota bacterium
GCCGGGCTCTCGAACACCGGCAGGAAGGCCTCGGGGTCCACCATGAACCTCAGCCTAAGGGTTGGGTCTCAGGGTTCGGGGTCGAGTGGCAGGTCGAACTCCTCCTTGACCTGGCGCCGGCCACGTCGCACGCCGAGTTCGAACGATGCGAAGAAGACCAGCCACAGCGCCGTGAGCGGCACCACGAACAGGAGCATGACGGAGCTGAACGGCTCGAGGGCGTCGTGGCCGGCCGCGTCGAGGAGGAGGTAGGCGGTGTAGGCCACGTAGTAGGCGACCAGCACCACGCCCTCGAAGCGGCTGATCTCGAACCCGGTGAAGGCGAGGGGCAGGAGCGCCAGCGCCACGGCCACCATGAAGGGCAGGTCCAGCTCGAGGGCGCCGCTGCTCACCGGGACACCCTCCGGGGCGAGGATGCCCGCGGCCGCGAGCACGAGGCCGAGGTTGAAGATGTTGCTGCCCGCGACGTTCCCCACCGCCATCTCGCGTTCGCCGCGGATCGCGGCGGTGACCGAGGTGGCCAGCTCCGGCAGTGACGTGCCCACGGCCACCACCGTCAGGCCGATCACGAGATCGCTCAACCCCAGCGACTGTGCGATGTCCGTTGCCCCGAGCACGAGCCCGCGCGCGCCCAGCACGAGGAGCGCCACCCCCACCACGACGAACCCCACGTTCCACGCGACGGGTCGGTCAGCGGGGTCGGCCTCTGGCACCTGCACGGCACCATCCCTCTTCCTCCGCCGGGTGATGCGAACGAGGATCAGCAGGTATCCCATCAGGAGCACGAGGAGGAGGACGCCGTCCAGGCGGGAGATCACGCCGTCGAGCGCGACGGCGAGCGTGAGGCCGGACATGACGATCAGCACCGGCACGTCGGCCTTCACCAGCTGTGAACTCACGGCCAGCGGCAGCACGATCGCCGAGGCGCCCAGGATGAGGAGCACGTTGATGATGTTGCTGCCCACCACGTTGCCGAGCGCGATCCCGGGGCTGCCGGTGAGGGAGGCGTCCACCGTGACCGCGAGCTCGGGGGCTGACGTGGCGGCGGAGACCACGGTGAGCCCCACGATCAGGGGGGACATTCCGAAGTGACGGGCGAGCGCACTGGCGCCGCGGACGAGGACCTCGCCGCCGGCCACGAGCGCGATGAGGCCGCCGAGGATGAGGAGAACGGTCACAGCGCGAGTCTAGACAGTGCGTGCGCCGAGTGCTCACACCCGCTGCACCTGTGCCCCGGTTGCGGGAGCAGGACACCGCGGCCACGCTGGAAGGTGGAGGTGCACGATGAGATCACTCTGGCTCGACCGCCCACTGCCCGCCCACCCACCGGTGGAGGCGGGCCGCTCGTTCGACGTCGTCGTCGTGGGCGCCGGCCTCACCGGCCTGGCGACGGCGCTGCTCCTGGCCCGCGGCGGCGCCCGCGTGGCCGTTCTCGAGGCCCGCCACGTGGGGGCGGGCACCACCGGCAACACGACGGCGAAGCTCTCCCTCCTGCAGGGCACCAAGCTGTCCCGGATCTCGCGCCGCCACACGGCGGGAACGGTGCAGAGCTACGTCGCGGCGAACCTGGAGGGCCAGCAGTGGCTGCTGCGGTGGTGCGCGGACCACGGGGTCCCGGTCGAGACCCGGCCGGCGGTCACCTGGGCGACCACGGCCGAGGGGCGGGACGACGTCGTCGCCGAGTACGAGGCGGCGCGTGCGGCGGGCCTGCCGGTCGAGCTCCTCGATGACGCCGGGCTCCCCTTCCCCACCACGGGTGCCGTCCGGCTCGGCGACCAGGCCCAGTTCGACCCCCTCGACGCGCTCCTCGCCCTGGCCGACGACGTCGCCGCCCACGGGGGCGAGGTGTTCTCCGGTTCCCGTGTGACGGGGGTGGCGGGCCACGGCCCGTACCGGCTCCAGCTCGAGCACGGAGAGGTGGCGGCGGATCGGGTGGTACTCGCAACGGGAGTGCCGATCCTGGATCGCGGCGGCTTCTTCGCCCGCGTGAAGCCGCTCAGGTCCTACGCCATCGCCTTCGAGGTGCCGGAGCCGGAGGCCCTCCCCGAGGCCATGGCGCTCTCCGCGGACCGGCCGCGCCGTTCGCTGCGCACCACGTCCACCGGCGGGAGCACGCGCCTGCTCGTGGGTGGTGCCGGGCACGTGACGGGCCGCGCGGAGTCGGAGCTGGCGAGCCTGGCCGAGCTGGAGGAATGGACGGTCACCCACTTCCCGGGGGCGCGGGTGACCCATGCCTGGTCCGCCCAGGACTACCGGTGCAGCGACGACCTCCCCGCGTTCGGGTCGCTCCACCCGGGCTCGGACGGGATCCTCGCCGCCACGGGGTACGACAAGTGGGGCATGGCGATGGGCGTGGCCGCGGCGCTGACACTGTCCGCCACGATCCTCGGTGGGGAGCCCCCGGAGTGGGCCTATCCCTTGCGATCCTTCCGGCCCGGCCGCGCGAGCGGCGCGGACCGCCTGCTCCGCAACAACGCCAGCGTCGCGGCGAGGCTGGTCACGGACTGGGCGA
>RZYE01000309.1 GCA_009930425.1 Actinomycetota bacterium
TCAGCCCAGGTGGACCGCGAAGAACCGCAGGATCCGGTCCCAGGCGTCCTCCGCCGATGGCTCGTGGAAGCCCAGCCCCCCGATCCGGAGCAGTACGTCCACCGGCCCGAAGTTGTCCCGGTTCATGAACGAGTGCCCGGCGCCTGGGTACTCGACCACGTCGTGCTCCACGCCGAGCTCATCCAACGTCTCCTCGAGCCGGGCGGCAGCCCCCCGGAGCGAGGGGTCGCGCCGGCCGTAGCTCGCCACCACCGGGCAGGCTCCGCGCAGCGCCTCGAGCGGGTCCTTCGGGAGGTGACCGTAGTTGGGGGCGGCGGCGTCGAAGCCGCGGGCGGCGGCCACGAGCGCGAACCCGCCGCCCATGCAGAACCCGACCACCCCCACCTTCCCCGTGCAGTCCTCCCGGCCGGCCAGGTACGCCCGCGCCGCCTCGATGTCCCCGAACGGCTTCCCACTGCCGCGCATGAGGGAGGCGAACGTGCCCTTCAGGCATCGCAGCGCCCCACCCGCGGTGTAGAGGTCGGGCGCGAGCGCGAGGTACCCGGCGGACGCGAACCTGTCCGTGATCTGGCGGATGTCGGACGTCAGGCCGAACGCCTCGTGCAGCACCACCACGCCCGGCCACGGCCCGGAACCCACCGGCGGGACGGCGAGGTGGGCGTCCAGTTCCGGCGCGCTGGCCCCGCCGGGGACGGCAACGATCGGCACCGGCCCATCACCCCCGCCGAGCGCGGATGCGGCGCATCACCCACACGGTCACCGCCGCGATGAGGATGCACACCGAGGTCCCCCACGTGACGTCCACCAGCACCACCACGAGCGGGAAGTCCCGGAACACGGCCATCGAGGTGAGGTCCCACGTCATGTAGGTGAAGAAGCCGTACAACCCTGCGTCCAGCAGGGTGCGGCGCAACGGGCGGGGCGGTTCGAGCGGCCGGATCGCGAAGTGCACCAGTCCCACGAGGTACAGCAGGTAGAAGGCCGCCGCCGCCCCGAGGTTGAACTCGTCAGCCAGCAGGTGCCCGAGCTGGGCGTTGTACAGCGGCTGTGCCACCACCCCGAGCCAGAACACGTCCACCACCGCAAACACCACCGCGGCGATCCCGTAGGCGGTCAGCCACGTCGCGAGGCCCGACGACGCCGCCCGCGTCCCGCCGGCGTCGCCCGCGCCGCTCACGCCTTGCCCTTCCCCACCGGGGTGGCGTGGTAGAGCTCCTCGATCGTGTCCGCGAAGTCGTGGAGGAAGGCGGTGCGCTTCAGCTTCATCGTGGGGGTGAAGTGCCCGGACTCCTCCTTGAGGTCCGTCAGCAGGACCTTAAACTTGCGGACCTGCTCGGCGCGGGAGACCGCCTGGTTGGCGCGGGCCACCACCGCGCCCACCTGCGCGAGAATGTTCGGGTCCTCGATGGCGCGCGCCAGCGGGTCCCGGGCGAAGGCGGCCAGCGCCGGGTGACCGTGACGCTCGGCCCAGGCGGCCACCTCGTCGCGGGCCATGAGGATGAGGGCGGCGGGGAAGGGCTTGCCCTCGCCCACCATGACGGCGTAGGCCACCATCGGGTCCGCCTCGACCGCGTTCTCCCAGGGGGCGGGCACCACGTTCTTGCCCGAGGCGGTCACGATGATGTCCTTCACCCGGCCGGAGAGGGTGAGGTAGCCCTTCTCGTCGAGGGAACCGAGGTCCCCGGTGCGGAAGAACCCGTCCACGAACGCGTCCTCGTTGTCCTCGGGGTTGCGGTACCCGGGGGTGACGCCGATGCCCTTGACGAGCACCTCGCCGTCGTCGGAGATCCGGATGGTGGTGCCGGGCACCGGCGGGCCCACCGTCCCGGACCTGATCCGCCCGGGCAGGTTCCCGGTGCAGGGCGCGGTGGTCTCGGTCAGGCCGTAGCCCTCCACCACCGGCAACCCCAGCCCCCGGAAGAACAGGGAGAGATGCTCCTCCAGGGGCGCCGCCCCGGACAGCATCCACTCGAGCCGGCCGCCGGTCAGCGTGCGGAGCTTGGCGTAGAACAGCCTGTCGAACAGCGCGTGCCGCAGGCGCAGGCCGAAGGACGGCTTCGGGGCGCTCGCGCCGAGCTCGTCCACCTGCTCGAGGTGCCGGCCCCACGAGATCGCGGTGGCGATGGCGGCGTCGAACACCTTGCCCAGGTGCTTCTCCTCGGCCTTGGCCTTCGCGCCGCCCTGGATCTTCTGCAGCACCCGCGGCACCACCACGAGGAAGGTGGGCCGGATCTCCGAGAGGGTGGCGACCACCTGGGTGGGGTCGGACAGGTGCGCAACCCGCATGCCGGCGTGCACCGAGAGCATCTGGAGCGCCCGGGCGAGGATGTGGGACAGCGGCAGGAAGATGACCGTGTTGGCCCGGTCGTTGACCACCTCGGGGTACGCGTGCAGCACGGCGAGGGACTCCTGCACCATGTTGCCGTGGGTGATCAGGACGCCCTTGGCGCTGCGGGTGGTGCCGGACGTGTAGACGATGGTGGCGACGTCGTCGGGCCCGGCGAGC
>RZYE01000310.1 GCA_009930425.1 Actinomycetota bacterium
CCCTCGGCGATGATGGCGGGGTTGGTCACGAACAGGTCGTCCCCCACCAGTTGGGCCTTCTCGCCCAGTTGCGCGGTCATGGCAGCCCAGCCGTCCCAGTCCTGCTCGGCAAGGCCGTCCTCGATCGACCACACCGGGTACTTCTCGATCATCGCCGCGTACCGCTCGATCATGTCAGCGGTGCTGAGCGCCTCACCCGCCACGTGGTAGGCGCCATCCCGGTAGAACTCGCTCGACGCCGGGTCCAGCGCGATCGCCACGCCGTCCCGACCTGCCGTGTACCCGGCACCCTCGATCGCCTCCACCAGCAGGGCGAGAACGTCCTCCGGCTGCGTGATGTCCGGTGCGAAGCCGCCCTCGTCGCCGAGACCGGTGGCGAAGCCCTGGGCCTGCAACAGCGAGCGGAGCTTCGCGTACACGCCCGCACCCGCACGGACCGCCTCCGGCAGCGAGGGCGCGCCAACAGGCGCCACCATGAACTCCTGGAAGTCCAGCGAGTTGGGCGCGTGCGCGCCGCCGTTCAGCACGTTGAAGTGCGGGACCGGCAGCCTCATGGCCACGCCCGAGTTGAGGTAGGTGTACAGCTCACCCGGGGCGGCGAGTGCGCGCGCCAGCGCCATCGACACACCCACCAGCGCGTTGGCGCCGAGGCGGGCCTTGTTACCAGTGCCGTCCGCCTCGTTCAGGGCCTGGTCCACCTCGGCGAGGGAGGTCCACGAACGGGACTTCACCAGGTCCGCGATCTCGCCGTTGGCGTTCGCCACCGCCTTCATGACGCCCTTGCCCGCGTACCGGTCCTTGTCACCGTCGCGGAGTTCCACCGCCTCACGGCTACCCGTCGACGCACCTGACGGGACACCGGCCACACCACTCGCCCCGGATTCGAGGGTCACCTCCACGCGAACGGTGGGGTTGCCCCGCGAGTCCAGGATCTCCAGCGCTGTCAGGTCACTGACAACGAAGCTCTCAGCCATCTTCCGACTCCTCCACGGCGCCACTGCGCCGTCATCCAGAGGGGAGGTCCAGCCGCGGGATCACGGCAGCCCTCGTCCTCGCCAAGGGACAGGGACTGTTGTCGGCATTGCTGCCGCGGTTGAAGGCGAGCCCCACCGCCGTGATTCCGTAGACGTTACTCCCTCGTTGAATGTCACGGACCGGGATCGAGGCCAATCACCCGACTGCCTGCAGGACGGCGTCCCCAACGTCGGCGAGGTGGGTGTAATCCGCGAGGTACCCGGTGGCGAAGCTGGTCACGTAGGCGAACGCGAGGTCCCGGTCAGGGTCCGCCCACCCGATCGCCACGTTGGAGCCGTTGTGCCCGAACGCCCGCGGGCTGCTCGCTCGCCCCATCGGCGAGAAGGTGATCGGCGGCCGCCGCGGCCCGCCCAACTGCACCCCCTGCGCCCACCGGATGTGGACGTGCACGAACCGGTCCACGTCCTCCTCGCACGACGGCGTCGTCATCTCGCGCAGCGACTCCTCGCCCACCAGCCGCTCGCCATCCCACCCGAGCAACGCGCCGTAGAAGGCGCCCAGATCCCGCGCCGTGGTGGAGATCCCCGCGGCCGGGATCGGTGCCATCCGGACCGCCGGCCGGTTCACGAACCGCGCCATCGCGCGCGGGTACGCACCCCGTCCCCGCATCGGCACCGCCCGGCCCAGTTCCGCCCGCGGCAGGCCGAGCCACGTGTCCCGCAGCCCCAGCGGTTGCACCACGCGATCCCGCAACACCTCCGCAACAGGGCGCCCAGCGACGCGCCGCACCACCTCACCCACGATGAAGCCGAAATCCACGTACTGGTAGGCGGGCACCTCCCCCGGCGCCCAGCGCGGCCGCGCCCGCTCGATCCGCCGCACGGAGCGCCCCCAGTCCGTCATCGCAAGGGAGTCCTCGAGCGCGCCCAGCGCCATCCCCGCATCCGCAAACGGCGAGCGCCCCGCCAGCCGGGCCATTCCGGGCAGCCCGCGGGTCGCCGTCGGGAGGCCGGAGCGGTGCTGGAGCACGTGCCGCAGCGTGATCCCGCCCTTGCCGCGTGCGGCGAACTCCGGCCAGTACCGCGCGACCGGCGCGTCCAACTCCACGTCCCCGGACTCGACGAGCTGGAACAGCAGCACGGTCACCCAGGGCTTTGAGGCGGAGAAGAGCCAGAACAGGTCACGGTGCGCGCAGCCGAACGCGCGGTCGAGCAGCACCTCGCCACCGCGCGCCACCCAGAGCTGGGCGGCCGCGCCGCGAGCCTCCACCAGTTCGACGGCGTGTCCCAACCCGCCCGACCGACCGCCCACGTCCGCGCCCGTCATCGTGCTAGAGGTCCACCAGCCCCACGACCGTGGCCTCGCACCGCCCGCCCACCCAGATGTCGGTGCCGTCGTCCTCGAGGTCCACCCGACCGGCCCGGCCGAGCACCGTCCCCTGCCGCACCGACCATCGTTCCGGCGCGCGGTCCGTGGCACGGAGCCACTGCGCGAGCGACGCGTTCAAGGACCCCGTCACCGGGTCCTCCGG
>RZYE01000311.1 GCA_009930425.1 Actinomycetota bacterium
CATCTACATCGCCACCGGGGGGCCGGTCACGGCACGCCGCGCCGGGGTCCACGCCGACGGGCTCATCACGGTGGGTGCCCCGCTCGAGAAGATCGACGGCCTCTTCCAGCGCTTCGAGGCCGGCGCCCGCGAGGCCGGCAAGGACCCGTCCACCATGCCCCGGCTCCTCCAGGTCCACCTGTCCTGGGCGCCCACGGATTCCGAGGCCCTCGCCAACGCCCTCGACCAGTGGCCCAACGGCGGCATGAAGTTCCCCAAGGCAGACATCCGCTCGCCCTTCGAGCTCGCCCAGATGGCGCGCCTGGTGCGGCCGGAGGACTTCGAGGGCAGGCTCGTCATCTCCTCGGACCCGGACGTCCACCGCACGGCCCTCCAGCGCTACGCCGACCTCGGCTTCGACGCGATCTACCTCCACAACGTGGGGCGCAACCAGGCCGAGTGGATCGAGGTCTTCGGCCGCGAGGTCCTGCCGAGGCTGGTCGCCTGATGCTGCTCGTCCAGGCGCCGCCGGGCATCCCCGTCCTCACGCGGGGCGACGACGTCGCCGCCGTCATCGCCCCGGCCCTCGCCACGCTCGCGTGGCCGGACGGGGGCGTGGGGATCGAGGCGGGCGACGTCGTCGTCATCTCCTCCAAGATCGTCTCCAAGGCGGAGGGCAGGATGATCGCCGCGCGGGATCGGGAGGACGCGATCACCACCCAGACCGTGCGCGAGGTGGCCCGCCGGGAGCGGGCGGACGGCAGCGTGCTGCGCATCGTGGAGAACCCGCTGGGGCTCGTCATGGCGGCCGCGGGCGTGGACGCCTCCAACACGCCGCCCGGCACCGTCCTGCTCCTCCCCGAGGATCCTGACGCCTCCGCCCGCCGGATCCGCCGTGGCCTCCACGCCCGCTTCGGCGTGCGGCCCGGCGTGCTCCTGACGGACACGTCCGGCCGGCCGTGGCGCCAGGGCGTCGCGGACATCGCCATCGGCGCGGCCGGCGTTGCCGTGCTGGAGGACCTGCGTGGCGGCGTCGACAGCTACGGCACCCGCCTGACCGCGACCGTGATGGCGAGCGCGGACGAGCTGGCGGCGGCTGCCGAGCTCGTCAAGGGCAAGGCCGCCGGGCTGCCCGTGGCGGTGGTGCGTGGCGCCGCCCGGCTCGTCACCGACGACGACGGCCCGGGCGCCCGGTCCCTCGTCCGGCCGCCCGAGGAGGACATGTTCCGCCACGGCACCTGAGTCACAGGAGCCAGCAGTCACAGCAGCCGGCGGCCCCGCGAGGTGGCGACCGACTCGACCTCCGCCGCCCACACCTCGCGCACGATCTCAGGGTGGAGGACCTCCGCCGGCGCGCCGGCACTGTGGACGGCGCCGTTCGCCAGCACGAGGACCGTCTCGGCGTGCTCGAGCACGTGGTTCAGGTCGTGCAGTGCGGCCACCACCCCCATCCCGTCTGCCGCCAGTCCGGAGGCCAGGTCCAGGACGTCCCGCTGGGCGGCGAGGTCGAGGTGGTTGGTGGGCTCGTCGAGGATCAGCCAGCTCGGCTCCTGGGCCAGCGCGCGGGCGAGGTGGACGCGCTGGCGCTCCCCGCCGGAGAGCGTGGCCACGTCACGGTCCGCGAGGTGGTCCACGCCCGTGCGCTCGAGGTACGGCGTGACGTCCGCTTCCTCGAACCACCGGCGGTGCGGGAGCCGTCCGAGGGCGACGACGTCGCGCACCGCCAGCCCCGCCGGTACCGGGGCGTCCTGGCTCACCAGCGCCACGCGCAGCGCGCGCTGCCGGGGGGACATGGCCGGAAGGGAGTGCACCGTCCCGGCCTCCTCGAGCGTGATCCGGCCCGCCGACGGCGCGTGGATCCCGACGAGGGTGCGCAGCAGGGTGGACTTGCCCGAGCCGTTCGGGCCGGCCACGGCGGAGAACCTCCCGGCCGGGAAGTCCGCGGAGATCCCCGCCAGGATCCGCTGCCCGCCGAGGCGGACCTCGAGGTCGCGCACGAGGATGGAACTCATGGCACCCTCCGCAGCAGGAGCGCGAACGCGGGGCCGCCCACCAGCGCGGTGATGATCCCCACCGGCACCTCCACCGGATCGAGGAGGGTGCGGGCCGCGGTGTCCGCGAGCAGGAGGAACAGCCCACCGGCGAGGGCCGCCACGGGCAGGAGCGCACGGTGCCGCTGGCCGACCAGGATGCGCGCCGCATGCGGCACCACGAGCCCGATGAACCCGATCGCCCCCGAGACGGCCACGAGCGCCCCGGTCAGGACGGCCACGAGTGCCATCAGCCACGGCCGCTCGCGGCGCACGGGCACGCCGAGGGAGACGGCGGCGTCGTCGCCGAGGAGGAGGGCGTCGAAGGTGCGGGACCGGGCCAGCACCACGCCACCGACCACGGCGCTGACCGTGAGCGCGAGGCCCGCCTCCCACCAGCGCGAGGACGCCAGCGAGCCGAGCAGCCAGGAGAGGATCTCCCGGTAGGCGTCGCCCCGCGAGGAGCGGAACACCAGCAGCGAGACCAGGGC
>RZYE01000045.1 GCA_009930425.1 Actinomycetota bacterium
CCGCAGTTCCGGGGGATCGACGTCGCGACGAGCCTGGGGCCGGTGGCGCCGGGAGCGCCGCTGCTCGGGGCGATGCCGGTGGAGCTGTCGGTGACGTACCTGAACAGGGCGGACGCGAAGGTCACGCCGTCGTACCGGTGGACGGTGGCACAGGGGGACGGGCCGCCCGTGGAGCTGGCCGGGGCCGGTGGTGAGCTGGACGTGTCGCGGCGGAGCTACACGCCGCCGGGGGTGGGGGGTCACGAGGCGACCTTCACGGTGGTGGTGACCGACGCGGGCACGGGGACGGTGCTGACCACGCGGTCCGTTGTCATCGTGTGGAACTCGCTGCCGAAGTAGGGGCCTGAGCGGTTGGGTATCGCTGGCGCCCCGCCGATTCGGTCTTCCCGCCCCGCCCCCGGTGTTCGGCACGCCAACTAGAGTTGCGGCCATGCGATCCGCGAACCGACCGATGCCCATCCGGCGCGCCCTCGCGCGCACCGCCCTGAAGGTGACGGGGTGGCGGGTGGTGGGGGACGTGCCGCGCGCCGGCATCCTCGTGGGCGCGCCGCACACCTCCAACTGGGACTGGGTGGCCACCCTCGCGCTGGCGTGGTCCCGCGGCGTGCGGCCGCGGGTGCTGGTGAAGAAGGAGCTGTTCCGTGGGTCGCTGGGGTGGTTCTTCGGTGCCACGGGCGGGATCCCGGTGGACCGGAAGCATCCGGGCCGGCTGGTGGAGACCCTTGCCGAGGAGGCCCGGCACGATCCGGGGTTCACCGTGGTGCTGGCGGCGGAGGGGACGCGGTCCAGGGGTGAGTACTGGAAGTCCGGGTTCTACCGGCTGGCCCAGCAGACCGGACTGCCCGTGGCACTGGGCTTCATCGACGGGCCGAGCCGGACGATGGGGTTCGGGCCTCCGCTGGTGGTGACCGGGGACGTACGCGCGGACATGGAGCTGGTGCGGGCGTTCTACGCCGACAAGCACGGGATCCGGCCCGCCAACCGCACCGAGCCGCGCTTGCGGGAGGAGGACAAGCGGCCCCGGGAGAAGGAGCCCGCATGACCACCGACCGTGCGACCGCCGTGGCCGTGGGTCCCGGCGCCGCAGCGCTCCTGCCATGACCACCGACCCCCTTCTCGCCCGCCTCGAGCTCGAGGAGTGAGGTTCCGAGGGGTAGAGCGGCATCGCCCCGATGGCAACCGATACGCCCTCATGGTTGCCACGGCATGTTGTATACGAAGCCGTCGTCATTCTGGCGGAGGTGCCACGGATTGCGCCGGATTGATATACACGGGAAATCCGGTGTATTTCATTCCGGTGTAATTCGTGTTCGCCCACAGAAACCAGAAGCGGGTCGTCCTCCACAACCGAAGGCCCAGATCGGGTAATACAGCCAGACAACCGGCAGGGTGGTGCCGTGCGAACAGCCTCAGCCCTTCCCCCGGCACTGGTGGGCCTCGGGGTCTTCAGCCTCACGGAGGCGGTCCTCGCGGACGTCAGCCCCGAACGCCTCCGCCGGAGCGACATCGAGCGCCTCGCCCAGGGCTTCTACGCGCTGCGGGACTCTGAGCCCGACCACGTCACCATCGCAACGGCAGTGTGCCGGAACTACGCCAACACGTGGATGTCCGGACCGACCGGCGGGATGGCGCGTGGACTCACGCTGCCGGAGTCCATCGCGCCGGCACGGCCAGAGGTCTCGCGCCAGCGTCCCGGGAACCTTCCCCGCCTCGCCCTCGTCACCGGGCACCGGGCGCAGGTCAAGCTTGGCGAGGTGAGCAGGATCGAGAAGATCCCCGCGTCCACCCCGGCGAGGGTGTGGCTGGAGTTGGCGCGGTCGCTGACGGTGAGGGAACTCATCGAGTTCGGCGATCACCTGGTGCGGATTCCCCGGAAGGCCTACGAGGGCCGGGAGGAGCCGTTCGCGACCATCGCCGACCTCACGAGGTTCACCTCGTGGCATCCGCGGATGACCGGGGTGGACAGGGCACGTGATGCCCTCCAATTGATCCGCGTGGGTGCCGACTCCGTCAAGGAGACGCACCTCCGGCTCGCGCTGGTTGAAGCGGGGCTTCCTGAGCCCGAACTCCAGGTGAAGCTGGATCCCGAGGATCCCCACTCCCCGGTTGCCGACCAGGGCTACCGCAGGCCCCGCATCGCCATCGACTACGACGGCGCCACTCACCTGACCGCCGAGCAGCAGTCCCGCGACATCAGGCGGTCTCGCGCGTTCACGCTCGCCGGATGGAGGCACGTGACGGCCAATCGGGACGACGCGGCCGAGGGCTTCCGGACCGTGGTTGGGGTGGTGAGGAGTCTTCTGGCCGGTTCGGTTTGAGGGATTCCGACGGAATGAAATACACCGAATTTCCCGTGTATATCAATCCGTCGCCAAGCCCCGAGACCCAGCCCCTATTCCGACGACTTCGTATACAACGCCCCATGGCAACCGCTGGAGTGTATCGGTTGCCATCAGGTTTGGAGGGCGTTGGGGCGGGATTCGGGAGCGTGGGCGGGATTCGGGAGCGTGGGCGGGATTCGGGCGCGTGGGCGGGAGTGGGGCGCGCGCGGGCAGGATTCGCGCGCACCCACTCCCTCAGATGATCCCCTCGCTGAGTGGGAAGGGCGTCCCGAACCGGTGGGCCGTGATGCTCACGGCCTGCTCGTGCAGGAAGGGCAGGAGTTCCACCCTCCCGGACCAGGTGACCGGCCAGGAGTAGATCGCGATGTCCGGCAGGCCGTCGATGGCGTCCGCGAGCTTCGGGATCCCACGCCCCACCAGCCGGATCCGCCCCCCGAGCGGCTCAGTCGCGGCCCAGGCCGTGGCCCTCTCCAGCCACTCGGGGTTGGACTCGTGCCGCACGGTCACGCCGGCGCCCACGAGTCGCTGGGTGATCACGCCGGGGATCCGGATCCCGGTCGAGAGCAGCATCTCCGAACCGGCCCGCAGCCCCGCCGCCACCACGCGCACCAGGTCCACCACCTCCTCGCCCTCGTCCACCCGGATCGTCACCGGCGTGGGCAAGTAGCGCAGGATGTTGCGCTCCACGGTGAGGCCGGTCGGGTCGTGGGTGACGCCGTACTCCGTGGCCCACGCCGCTGCGTCCGACATCACCGCCCGCTGCAGCCGCTCGAACGCGGACCGCTCCAGCACGCCCTCCGCCGCCTCGACGACGGCGCGCACCTCCTCCGTCAGGTCCTCCAGGTGGGTGGGGGTGAAGCTGGGGGGGTTGGGTTGGGAGGTCGGGGTGCCCTGGGTGGGGGTGAAGCTGGGGGGGTTGGGTTGGGAGGTCGGGGTGCCCTGGGTGGGGGCGAAGCTGGGGGGCGCGGGGTGGGGGGTGCTGGTGGCCTTGGTGGGCGCGGTGCCGGGCGCGGTGCCCAGGGTGGGCGCGGTGGCCTCGGTGGGCGCGGCGCCGGGCGCGGTGCCCTGGGCGTGCGCGGTGCCCTCGGTTGGCACGGCGCCGGGCGCGGTGGCCCGAGCCGCAGCGGTGCCCCGGCCCTCCGCCGGCTCCCACGAACCGAGCCCGAACAGGTAGTTGGGCCCGCCGGCCTTGGCCCCCGCCCCGACCGCGGAGCGTTTCCACCCACCGAACGGCTGCCGACGAACGATGGCCCCGGTGATCACCCGGTTGACGTACAGGTTCCCGGCCTGCACGTGCTCCAGCCAGTACGCGACCTCCTTCGCGTCGAGCGACTGCAACCCGGCAGTCAGCCCATACTCGACCGCGTTCTGGAGCTTCACCGCCTCCTCCAGGGTCTCGGCGGTCATCACGCCGAGGATCGGCCCGAAGTACTCCGTGAGGTGGTACTCGGATCCCGGCCGCACGCCGGCCCGCAGCCCGGGGGACCAGAGCGCGCCGGTCGTGTCCAGCATCCGCGGCTTCAGCACCCAGCGCTCCCCGGGCCCGAGGGTGGTGAGCCCGTGGCGCAGCTTCTCGTCGCCGGGGACCACCACGGGCCCCATCTGGGAGGACGGGTCGGACGGCCAGGCCACGTGCAGGGACCGGACCGCGTCCACGAGCTGGTCGCGGAATCGCCGGGACGTCGCCATGGACCCCACGAGGATGACCAGCGAACCAGCGGAGCACTTCTGTCCCGCGTGCCCGAACGCCGAGTACGCCACGTCCTTCACCGCGAGGTCCGGGTCCGCCGACGGCGTCACGATGATCGAGTTCTTCCCGCTCGTCTCCGCCAGCAGCGGCAGCTCCGGCCGCCAGGACCGGAACAGCTTCGCCGTGTCGTAGGAGCCGGTCAGGATCACCCGGTCCACCCGCGGGTGCGAGATGAGGTGCTTGCCCACCGCACGGTCGGGTGTCTGCACCAGCCGCAGCACGTCACGGGGGACGCCTGCCGCCCACATCGCCTCGGCGAGGCGGGCGCCGGACCTGCGCGCCGGCGTCGCCGGCTTGAAGACGACGGCGCTGCCCGCGGCCAGCGCCGCCACCACCCCGCCGGTGGGGATGGCGAGCGGGAAGTTCCAGGGCGGGGTGACCACGGTGACCTTCGACGGCACGAACCGCGCGCCGTCGAGCTGCTCGAGCTCGCGCGCACGCTCCGCGTACCAGTGGCAGAAGTCGATGGCCTCGGAGACCTCGGGGTCGCCCTGGTCGAGGGTCTTGCCGCCCTCGGCCGCCGCGACCTCCAACAGTTCCGCCCGCCGCAGCCCGAGCTCCACGCCCACGCGGTGGATGATCTCGGCGCGTTCGGCCGCCGGCCGGGCCCCCCAGCCCACGGCGGCGCCGGCGGCCTCCTCGAGCAGGCGGTCGATCTCCTCCACGGACCCGACCACCGCTGCGTCCGCCTCCGCGATCCCCAGCTCCGAGGTGGGGACGCGCCGCACGATCTCGCGCGCCCACTCCCGGTTGCCCGGCAGCACGGGGTCCGTGTCCGGGGTGTTCCGGAACGTCCAGGCCCCGTCCGCGCGAACGACGGCGGCGATGTCCTCCGCCGTCTCCCTGCCCCGGTCCTGGGTCCGCATCGGGGTGGGGACGGGCGCTTCGAGGTCAACGGCGTAGAGCGCGGCGAGGAAGCGCTCGGCCTCGCGGTCGAACACGGCGGGGTCGCCGGCGATGTCGAAGACGCCGGACATGAAGTTCTCCGGCAGGGAGTTCTCCTCCAGCCGCCGCACCAGGTAGGCGATCGCGACGTCGAACTCCTTCGGGTCCACCACCGGGATGTAGAGCAGCAGGTGGCCCACCTCGTTGCGGACCACTTCGGCCAGCCCGGTGGCCATTCCGGAGAGCATCTCGATCTCGACGTCGTCGCGCACCCCCCGCTTCCCGGCCAGCACCCACGCCAGCGCGATGTCGAAGACGTTCTGGCCCGCGATGCCGAGGCGGATGTTCCGGGTGCGCTCCGGGGTCATCGCCCACTCCATGACTCGCTTGTAGTGGCTGTCCGTGTCCAGCTTGGTGGGCCAGGTGGTGAGAGGCCAGTCGTGAATCTCGGCGTCCACCCGCTCCATCGCGAGGTTCGCGCCCTTCACGAGGCGGACCTTGATGCGGGCGCCGCCCGCGTTCACCCGGGCCTCGGCCCAGTCCTGCAGTTCCATCATCGCGGCGAGCGCGTCCGGCTGGTAGGCCTGCAGGACGATCCCCGCCTCGTAGTACAGCAGGGCGGGGTGGTCCAGGAGTTGGCGGAACACCGCGAGGGTGAGGTTCAGGTCCTTGTAGTCCTCCATGTCCAGGTTGATGAACTTCGGGGTGGAGGCGGTGGCGGCGTCGAGGTAGAAGGGCAGCAACTGGTCCACCGCGTGCTGCACCACCTCGTCGAAGCCCCACGGGTTGTGGGGGCCGGTGACGGCGGAGACCTTCAGCGAGATGTAGTCGACGTCGTCGCGCGCCAGGAGCCGCGAGTTGGCGGAGAGGCGGCGGGCGGCCTCCTTGTCACCGAGCACGGCCTCGCCGAGCAGGTTCACGTTGACGCGGTTGCCGGCGGCGCGGGCACGGGCGAGCGCCTCGGTGAGGCCCTCACCGGTGGTGTCGAGGATGAGATCACCGACGAGCTGGCGGAACACGCGGCGTGCCGCGGGGACCACGATCTCTGGGGCCGCCACCGCGGTGGGGCCTGCGGCCTTCAGCCCTGCGGCGAGGTAGGGCGGCAGGAAGCCGAGGTCCTGGCGGGCCAGGCGGGCGAGCGTGCGGGCGGCCACGTTCTGGTCCTGGGGGCGGATCACGCCGTCGACGAACCGGACCGTGAACTCCAGCCCGTGCGGGTCCTCCAGGACCTGGGAGAGCAACCGTGCGGCATAGTCCACGGGGTGGTCCGCGGATTCCGCCACCCAGCGGCGGGCGAGTTCTACGGCCTCCCGGCCGGATTCGGTGAGTTCGGTGCGCGCGTCGGTGCGGTCCATCTGCCTCTCCTCGGGTCGGATGCCTTGTGAGCCTGCCCACATCATCCCGCGTCGAGCGCGGGCGCGCGCGGGGTTGGCGGACGCGCCCGGGTGACGCCGGCGGTGTCGCAAGGGAAGGGCCCCCGGGATCGCTCCCGGGGGCCCTTGCCAGTACCGAACGGGGCTACGCCCCGGCCACCAGCTTCTCGGTCAGGTGGGAGGGTGCGGGCTCGTGGTGCAGGTACTCCCGCGCGAACGTGCCCGTGCCGCGCGCCAACGAGCGCAGCGCGGTGGCGTACCGGATCAGCTCGAACGCCGGGACCTCCGCGGTGATGCGGGTGCGGCCCTCGCCCACCTGGTCGCTGCCCTTGACGCGGCCGCGCCGGGTGGACAGATCGGACATGATGCCGCCCACGTACTCGTCGTCGCACTCCACTGTCACGTTGTCCACGGGCTCGAGGAGCGCGATCCCGGCCTTCTTCGCGGCCTCCTGGAGGCCGAGCGAGCCGGCCATCTGGAAGGCGGCGTCGGAGGAGTCCACCGAGTGTGCCTTGCCGTGGTAGAGCGTGGCCCGGATGTCCACCATGGGGTAGCCGGTGATGCCCTTGGCCATCTGGGAGACGATGCCCTTCTCCACGGACGGGATGTACTGGCGCGGCACGGCACCGCCCACCACCTCGTCCACGTACTCGAAGCCGGCACCCTGGGGGAGGGGCTCGAACCGCAGGTCCGCGACCGCGTACTGGCCGTGGCCGCCGGACTGCTTGACGTGCTTGCCCTGGACCTCGACCTTGCCCTTGAGGGTCTCGCGCAGCGGCACCATCACCGGGACGCTGTTGACCTCGACGCCGGAGCGTCCCTTGAGGCGGTCCAGCATCACCTGGAGGTGCTGCTCGCCCATCGTCCACAGCAGGAGTTGCCCGGTGGTGGCGTCCACCTCCACGCGAACCGTGGGGTCCTCGGCCTGCAGGCGCTGGAGGCCGGTCATGAGCTTGCCCTCATCGCCCTTCTTGGCTGACTGGATGGCCGTGGGGTACAGCGGCTCGGGCATCGCCCACGGGGTGATGACCGCGGGGTTCTCCGGGTCGGAGAGGGTGTCACCGGTCTCCGCCTTGGACAGCCGCGCCACGGTGACGATCTCACCGGCCTCCGCCTGCTCCACGGGAACCTGCGAGCCACCCATGGCGCGGCCGAGGGCGCCAACGCGCTCCTCGTCGTCGTGATCCGCGTGCCACTGGGAGTCGGCGGGCTTTCCGGAGAACTGGGACAGGTGGCCCGAGATGTGCACGGTCATGTCCGAGCGGAGCACGCCCGAGTACACGCGGACCACGGAGATACGGCCCACGAACGGGTCCGTGGTGGTCTTGATGACGGCGGCCACGAGCGGCTCGTCCACGGAGTGCTTGAGCGGCGCGCGCTCGGCGCCGGCCGGGGAGTAGATCTTCGGCAGCACGTGGTCCGCGGGGGAGGGGAATCCGAGGCACATGACGCGCAGGAGCTGCGGGATCCCGAGGCCGGTGGTGGCCACGATCGGCAGCACGGGGAAGAACTGGGCGTTGGCGGTGGCCTTCTGGAGGTCCGCGGACAGGGTGAGGAAGCCGAGTTCCTCGCCCTCGAGGTACTTCTCCATGAGGTCCTCGTCGCCGGACTCGGTGATGACGTCCTCGATGAGGCTGGCGCGGAGTTCCTCCACGCGGTCCTGGTCCGCGTCGTCGAGGGGGGTGAGCTTCATGGACGAGCCGATGCCCTCCATGATCTGTGCCCGCGTGACCGAGATGACGCGCGCCGCTGCGGGGTCGCCCGCCTTGTACGGCAGGTAGAGGGCGTGCACGCCGTCCCCGAAGACGGACTGCAGTTCCTCGAGCGTGGCGTCGAAGTTGGCGCGCGGTTCGTCCACGTCCGTGACCACGATGGCGCGGGGGGCGCCGACCGCGGCGCACTCGTCCCACACCCGGCGGGTGGCGCCGTCGATGCCGTCGACGGCGGAGATGACGAAGAGGGCGGCGTCCGCGCCGCGGAGGCCCGCGCGGAGCTCCCCGACGAAGTCCGGGTTTCCCGGGGCGTCCAGCAGGTTGAGGCGGACGGTGCCGTAGTCGCCGGTGAGGTCCCGGTTAGTGATGTCAACCGAGGCCACCGAGAGGTTCACGGAGTAGTGGAGGCGCTTCTCCACGTCCTCGTAGTCCGAGACGGTGTTGCCGTCCTCGACGCGGCCCGCCCGGTTGATGACGCCGACCTCCTTCAGGAGCGTCTCGAGCAGGGTCGTCTTCCCGGAACCGCCCGGGCCGACGAGGACGACGTTGCGTACTTCAGGGGCTTTGGCGCCCTCGCTCTGCTTTGAGTTCATCCTCATATCACACCCCATCGGGGCGCATTTTGCGAACTGGGTCACAGCGCGAGATGCGTGATCCTCCCGTCCACGATCGTCAGCGCCACCCGGGTCTCCCGCAGGGCCGCCGCGGCGGCGCGGGGAGCGGTGGCGTCCAGCGCAGTCGGGTCCGTCTCGACGACGGCGAGGTCAGCGGGCGAGCCGATTCCCACCGTGCCGCGGCCGTCCGTGGAGCACGCCAGCGCCTGCGCGGGGGTGAGGGCCTCGGCCGCGTTCCAGGCGTCCCGCTCGTCAGCGCTCCGGAACACGGCGGCGGCCATCTCGAGCCACGGATCGAGCGGCGAGACGGGGGCGTCCGAGCCGAGGGCCACGGTCACGCCCGCCTCCACGAGGGAGCGCGTCATGAAGCAGCGGTCCGCGCGGTCCGGCCAGCAGGCGGCGGTGACGTCACGGTCGTCGAGGAGGTGGGCGGGCTGCATGGAGGCCACGATGCCGTGGGCGGCGAGGCGGGGGATGTCCGTGCGCGCGAGGAGCTGGGCGTGCTCGATGGAGCCGCGCGCGCCGGTGGCCACCATCGCGTCGATGGCGTTGGCGATGGCCGCGTCCCCGATGGCGTGGACGGCCACGTCCAGTCCGGCTGCGGCGGCGCGGGCGAGCAGCCCGGCGAGCTCCGCGGGCGCGTAGTTGAGCACGCCGCGCGGGTGGGCGAGACCGGCGGCGTCCGCGTACGGCTCCGCGCAGTACGCGGTGCGGGTGTTGAGCGACCCGTCCGAGATGACCTTGAGCGGTCCCATGGTGACGAGGCCCTCGCCGCCTGCGAGCGCCTCACCGGTGCGCAGGCCCAGCTCGATCGCCCGGTCCAGGTGGCTCGGGTAGGTGGCGGCGCGCACCTTGAGGCGGCGCTCGCCCGCCGCGATCCGCTCCGGCCACGCGAGGAACGGGCCGCCGAACTCCATGTCGACGACGCCCACCACGCCCTTGCGCGCCGCGTCCCGGAACGCCTCCTCCTGGCTGGCCGTGCCCGGCCTGGTCAGTTCATCGAGCCGGGGCAGGATGTCGAACCACTCCTTCTCCTCGAGCACGCCGGTGCGTGGGGGGAGGCCCAGGAGTTCCAGCGCGCGGGAGTTCAACCAGCCGTTGTGGGCGTCGCCCGAGATCAGCACCACGGGCCGCCCACCGGAGACGGCGTCGAGCTCCGCCACCGTGGCGGGACGCGGCCACAGCGCGGACCGGTGGCCGAAGCCGAAGGCGGCGGCGCCGTCGTCGGGCAGCGTGGGGAGGATGCGGGCGAGGCGGGCGACCACGTCGTCCGCGCTGGTGGTGCCGGCCAGGTCGATGCGGGTCAGCGCGGCGGCCCACTGGTCCCAGTGCAGGTGGCGGTCCCAGAGGCCGGGGAGGAGGAAGCGTCCGGCGACGTCCAGCTCGTCCTCGCCGTGGCTCAGGAGGCCCGGCGCGAGCTCGGAGACGACGCCGTCGGTGATGCGGACGTCGAGGGGGGCATCCGGGACGGTGGCGCGGGCCGGGGTGCGGCCGGTGGGGTCGATGCCCACGGGAACGAGCCGGGCGTTGCGGACGAGCAGGCCGGTCACGGTGTCCCTCCTTCGTTGCAGGGCGCTTTTGGGGAGGGAGCGGAGCCTCTGGCATGCTCGCTGGCATGACCTTCGCGCTCCGCCTCCTCCAGTTGGTGGCGGGAAACGCGATCCAAGGTATCAGCGTGGCCACGCTCGTCCGGGCCAACCTCGGACTGCCCGGGTGGGACGTCTTCCACCAGGGCCTGGCGGAGACGTTTGGCCTCGCGCTCGGCACGGTGGTGGTGATGGTCTCGCTGCTCGTGCTCCTGCTGTGGATCCCGCTGCGGGAGCGGCCGGGCGTGGGGACCGTGGTCAACGCGCTGGCCGTGGGCACGTTCGTGAACCTCGGGCTGGCGTGGTTGCCGGTGGTGGAGGGTCTGGGCCTGCGCTCGGCGATGCTCGTGGCGGGCACGGTGGGGTTCTCGCTGGGCACGGCGATGTACATCGGGGCGGCGCTCGGGCCCGGGCCGCGCGACGGGCTCATGACCGGCATCGCACGGCGCGGCTACTCGGTGCGGGCGGCCCGGACGTTCATCGAGATCGTGGCGCTGCTGGTGGGATGGCTGCTCGGCGGCGTGGTGGGAGTGGGGACGGTGGTGTTCTCGCTCGCTGTGGGGCCGTTGGTGCAGTGGTTCCTGCCGGGGCTCGCGCACACGCGGTGGTCCGAGCGGGTGTCGGTGCGTGCGGCGGCGCCTCCCGGCTGAATCAGGTCCGCAGGAGCAGCCCGCCCAGGGCGAGGGTGAGCGTGGCCGGATCGTGTGAGCCCACCGATTCGATGGTGGCGCACGGGGTCCACGCCTCCGGATTGCGGCAGGGGTTGAGGCAGGGGCGGGCGACGCCGTCGTCCGGCCGCCCGACGATCAGCAGGCCGTGGGCGTGGAGGTGGGCGCCCTCGCGCTGCCAGCGGTCGAGGGCGGCGCGGGTGGTGGGGTGGTCGTGGAGAAGCCAGGTCTCCTTGGGTTCGGCGTCGAGGCCGACGACGACGGCGAGGGTGCCGGCGGGGCCGTTCGCGTGGGTGATGAGCGCGTTGGGCGCGACGAGCGCGGCGGGACGGCCGGGAGTGGCGTGCGCGCGGGAGAACTGGATCGGGTGGACGTTGTGCCCGGGGTGGAATGAATCGCAGGCATGGGTGGATGACATGGGGGCTCCCGTGGTGTCGCGCTTCCCCGCGGACCGGCATGGTCCCGGGGCGGATCTTCCTCCGGGGGCACCGTGCGCGCTGCGCGGTTGCCAGGCGACGAGCCGGAGGGCTTCGTGTCGCGCTTCGTGATCCTGGGTTCGAGTGTAGATGGCGGCGCTGACCCGCATCTTGATGTCCAAAACCGTTGAGATCAGGTCCGTCACGAATCGGGCGCTCCGCGCCAGCTCTGGATGAAGGTGGTGGGCCGCCGGACCAAAAACGTTCACCATCGCTTGTAGTCTGAGTGACGTCACCCGCAGGTTGTTGCCATCGTGGGGAAGTGGGAGAACGTATGGCGATCATCGGCTACGCCCGCACCCTGCTACCCGACGACGACGTCGACGCCCAGGTTGACGCGCTCCGTTCCACTGGTGCCCGGCGGGTGTTCGTCGACGCCGGCGTGCCCGCCGGCCGTCAGGTCCGACCCGAGTGGGA
>RZYE01000046.1 GCA_009930425.1 Actinomycetota bacterium
AAGGCCAAGCGCGTCATCGACCGGAGGGAGCAGAGCAATGCTCGGTGACCAGCACGTCAAGGTGCTCCAGCAGATCTCCGTTTTCCTGGAGAACCGGCCCGGACAGCTCTCCGCGCTGGCCGCGACGCTCGCGGACAAGGGCGTGAACCTCCGTGCACTCGCCATCGCCGAGACGGACCGCTTCGGGATCGCGCGGCTGATCACGGACTCCAACGAGACCGCGCTCGCCGCCCTCCACGAGGCCGGGATGACCGCCACCGTCACCGACGTGGTGGGGGTCGAGGTCCCCGACCGTCCCGGCGGCCTCGCCCACCTCCTCGCGGTGTTCGACGGCGTGGTCAGCGTGGAGTACATGTACGCCGCCTTCCCCGGCTCCGGCGGGCGGCGCGTCCTCATCATGAAGCTCACCCCGGTGGACGTGGCCCTCGCCGAGCTGGAGACCCTGTACCAGGAGTGACGCCCCACCGCGCCCGGCCTCGGCCCGCGCCCGGCCCAGCCTCAGTTCACGCCGCTGTCCAGGTCGCCGAGGCCGGTCCTGAGCCACCCCAGGCCGGACCGCCCGCCGGGATTGCGAGGCAGGGTGGTCCGGATCTCCTCGACGAGGGCCGCGACGGCGTCGTCGTGCGCCTGGAAGGGATCGAGGAGGTCGATCTGGGGCCGGGGCGGCGAGTCGAGGCGCACGTGCGTCCAGGAGATGGAGGCCTGCTGTCCCGTCTCCTCGACGGCCGCCACGAAGGCGCCCCGGAGCGCGGCGCGCGTGTCCGCCGGCGGCCGGCGGATGGCCTCACCCACCTGCTCCGACGTGACCGCGCTGGCGAGGTGGCCGGCGGCCCGCAGCCGGTCGGCGAGCCCGTGCCGGGCCGTGAGGTCGTGGTAGGCGAGTTCCACGCGTTCGAGCCGCGGATCGTCCCACGTGATCCCGGCGTGCGCGACGTACCGCTCCAGCACCGCGTGCTTGGCCAGGTGGTCCAGCTCGGTGGCGACCGGGCCGCCGTAGGTACGCAGCGCGTCCAGCGCTCGCCGGGCCAGGCCGAGGGTCTCCGCCACCCCGCCGACGGCGTGCGCGCGGCCCTCCACGCGCTCCAGCACCGCCTCCTGCAGGTCCCGGGCGGTCATCTCGCGCCCGTCCTCGAGGACGACGACGGCGCCGGCCCCCTCCTCCCCCACCGCGTGGAGCGCGGCGACGGGATCGTCCAGGGCGAGGTCCGCGAGCGTGCCACCGGTCTCCACCAGGTCGAGGACGGCGGTGGTGAGGCCGAGCTTGAGCGCGGTGGTGGTGTCGCTGACGTTGGAGTCCCCGTGGGTGACCTGGAGGCGGGCGTGGCGGGTGTGGTCGGCATGGGGCTCCGCCCGGGTGAGGACCATGGGGCGCACTCGCGTGGGGTCGGGGGAGAGCACGCGGTGGATCACGGGGGCGCGGGCGGAGACCGTCCACCGCACGGCGCCGTCGTGCGACCGGCGCAACGCGCCACCCCCGGTGAGCAGCGGCCGCGTGGCGAGGAACGCCACGAAGCCCGGATCGAGGTGGGCGGCCGTCTCCGGCCGGACGAGGTAGTTCTCGTGGCACCCGAAGGAGTTGCCCGAGGAGTCCCGGTTGTTCTTCAGCACGTGGACGCGGGCGGGGACGCCGCGCTCGGCGAGCGCGGCGGTGGCGCGTTCCGCCATGGCACGCAGGATGAGCTCACCGGCGCGGTCCTGGGCGACGACGTCGCCGATGGACCGGCACTCCGCGGTCGCGTACTCGGGGTGCGAGCCGAGGTCCACGTAGAGGCGGCCACCGTTCGGGAGGAACCGGTTGCGTGAGCGCAGGGCCTGCGGGGTGCCGCGATACAGCTCCACCACCGCCTCGGCCGGGGTGAGCGGGTTGGGCGTGCCCGGCGGGACGGCCTCGGTGTGGGCCGCGATCAGCCCGTACTCGGTCTCCAGGCCCAGGATCCGGGGAGTGGGACCGGTGGGCCGGGTGGGCTCCGCCACCTACTCGCCGCCCTCCTGGACGAAGCCCTGCACGAAGGTCAGGGCATTGGTCTCGAGGATGTCGTCGATGTCGGCGAGCACCTGGGAGTAGTCCTGGGCGGCCGCGGCGGCGGGTGCCGGCGGTGGCTCGACGGGTTCGGGTTCTCCGGCGGGCCGGTGCTCCCGGATCTGGTCCTGGGCCATGGTGCGTCCTTCCTGTGGGATGGCGGTGGGTCAGCGTGACGGGGTCGCGGGCGGTGTGGCGGGCGGCGCGAGGGTGGCGACGAGGTCGGCGAGGTCGGCGGCGTCGTCGAGCAGGGCGGCGACCCGGTCCCGGGTCCCGCCGACGGGGTTCGCCAGCGGGATGCGCACCATCCCGCCCCCCTGCCAGTCGTTGCTGCGCGTGGGGGCCGGGACGCCGGGGGTGTCCGACAGGTCGACGACAATTGACTGCCACGACGCCGAGAAGATGCGCTCGGGGAAGCGCCGGATGAGCTCGCCGCGGAACCACGCGCGGGTGTCCGACGGCGGCGCGAACTCCGCGGCGGCCACCTCCGCCTGCGGCACCACCTCCTCCAGCCGGCCGAGGCCGCGCAGCCGGGCGGAGAGGGAGCGTTCGGGCCGCAGGTCGGACCACTGCAGGTCCATCGCGGCGAGCTCGGGAGCGGACCAGCCCAGGCCGTCCCGGGCGCGGCGGGCCTCGAGGAGGGCGAGCTTGGCGGCCCATTCGACGCTCCCGACGGCGTTCTGCCAGCCGCCGGCGAGGTCCGTCAGGGTGCGCTCCCACCGCTGGAGGATGTCCGCGGTGTCGGGGTCGGGCGCGGCGGCCGTCCCGCGCACCTCGCGCGTGACGACGTCGAGGTAGGCCCGCTGGATCTCGAGCGCGGTGCGGCGCGAGCCGTCCGCGAGGAGCAGGGGCTCGGAGAGGCTGAGGTCACGCGAGACCCGCACGACATCGCCGACCGGGTCGGCGAGTTCGAGGGTCGCCCACTCCTCCGGCAGCCCCCGGCGTTCGAGGACGGCCAGCACGAGGCTCATGGTCCCGAGCTTGAGCAGGGTGGACGCGGGGGCGCAGTTGGCGTCCCCGCAGATGACGTGGAGGCGGCGCCAGCGGGTGGAGTCGGCGTGCGGCTCGTCGCGGGTGTTGACGAGGGGCCGGTTGAGGGTGGTCTGGATGCCGATCAGGGTCTCGATGAAATCGGCCCGCTGGGAGAGCTGGAAGCCCGGTTCGCTCGATCTGGGGTCGAGCCCCACCCGGCCCGAGCCCACCATGATGCTGCGGGTGACGAAGAAGGGCACGAGCGCGGCGACGAGGGTGTCGAAGGGCACCGCCCGGTCCACGATGTAGTTCTCGTGGCAGCCGTAGGCGGACCCCTTGCCGTCCTGGTTGTTCCTGTAGAGCACCACCTCGGGCGAGCCTCCCTGCCGGAGGGCGTCCATGGCGCGCACCATGGCGAGGTCGCCGGCCAGGTCGACGCGCACGGCACCGCGGGGGGTGGTGGTCTCCGGCGTGGCGTACTCGGGGTGGCCGTGGTCGATGTAGAGGCGGGCACCGTTGGGCAGCACCGTGGACGTGCCGCGGGCCGCCTGTCGCGCGAGTTCCGTGAGGCGCGGGACGGCGTGGGGGCGGCGGTCGTCGCCACCCATGAGGTCCTCCGGCCGGGGACCGGAGGGGGCCGGCTGGGAGGGGTCGTCGGTGAGGAGGGAGGGATCCACCTCGTCCCGGGCGTGGACGAAGCCGCGCACGTCCTGGAGCGGGCGCTCGCCGAGGTAGTCCCATCGGATGTCATCGGCGATGCCGCGCGCCCGCAGCACCCCCGCGTACGCGGCGATGACGCGCCGGGACAGCTCGCGGGAGTCCACCCCGGGCAGTGCGGGCGCCACGATGCCGTACTCGTTCTCGATGCCCATGACGCGGCGCACGGTCAGGGTTCGTTCGGTGGTGAGGCCGCGATCGGTGGTCATGCCCTCACCTCACAGGTAGTCATCGGAGACGATGAGGTCGTGGACGGCACCGGCGTCGCCCGTCCCCGGCCGCGTGCCGGCGTCGACGGCGGGGTTCGGACGCGTGGGGTCGACGGCGGGGTCGGCGGCGGGCTCCGGCCCGGCGGGCTCGACCGCGACTGCGGGCTCCGGCCCGGCAGGCGCGACCGCGGCGGCGGGCTCCGGCCCGGCAGGCGCGACCGCGGCGGCGGGGTCCGGCCGGGCGGCGCGGAGGGGGCGCATCGCGGAAACCCTCTCCCCGCGGCGCCCGGAGGTGCGGGCCCACTCGTCGGGGTTGGTGGTGGACGGCAGGTCCTCGTTCTCGCGCACCTCACGCTCCACGGCGGCGAGCAGGTGCGCCCGCGAGATGCCACCGGCCCGGCCGGCGAGTCGGTCCTTGATGGAGGCCTTCTTGGCACGGTCCACGATGTTGGCGAGCATCGCGCCGGAGACGAAGTCGTGCACGTGCAGCACCTCGATCTCGCCGGAGACGTAGGTGACCTCGAGGTACTCGGTCTCGGGGCCCTCGTGGTAGAGGGCGCCCACCACCGCGTCGATCATCTCCTCCACCGCGCGCTCCGGGGACCCCGCCGCCGCCACCTCAGCGGCGTCGAGCGGCAGGTCGGGCACCAGGTACTTCGCGAGGATCTCGCCGGCGCCCGCGCGGTCCGGGCGGTGGATGCGGATCTTCACGTCGAGGCGGCCGGGCCGGAGGATCGCGGGGTCGATCATGTCCTCCCGGTTGGTGGCACCGATGATGACCACGTTGTCCAAGGTTTCGACGCCGTCGATCTCGGCCAGCAGTTGCGGGACCACGGTGGTCTCCACGTCGGATGACCGGCCCGTGCCACGGGTGCGGAACAGGGAGTCCATCTCGTCGAAGAACACCACCACGGGAATGCCGGTCAGCGCCCGCTGCCGGGCCCGCGCGAAGATCTGGCGTACCTGACGCTCGGTCTCGCCGACGTACTTGGTCAACAGCTCGGGGCCCTTGACGGAGATGAAGTAGGAGCGCGCGTCCCCGTCCGGATTCGCCCTCGCAGCGGCGCGCGCGAGCGAGGTGGCCACCGCCTTGGCGATCAGCGTCTTGCCGCAGCCGGGCGGGCCGTAGAGCAGCAGGCCCTTGGGAGGCGTGAGCCGGTGGGCGCGGTACTGCTCCGGGTGGAGCAGCGGGAGCTCGATGGAATCGCGGATGTCCGCGATCTGGGTGCCCAGGCCGCCGATGTCCTCGTAGCCGACGTCCGGCACCTCCTCCAGCATGAGCTCCTCGGTGTCGGAGCGTTCCACCCGCTCGTAGGCGAACCCGGCGCGCAGGTCGGCTCGCACGACGTCCCCGGCGGCCACCCGATCGCGCAGCAGGGGCTCGGCCAGGCGGAGGACCTTCTCCTCCTCGTCGCGCACGCGCACGACGACGCGGTGATCGGACAGGTGGTCCGTCACCGGCACGAGGTCCCCGACGTCGTCGTACTCGGTGGCGGCGATCACCACCATGTGGTCGTTGAGGATGACCTCGCGGCCCGGCCACAGCGACGCCGCCGGCACGGTCTGGGCGACGGCGCACCGCATCTTCCGGCCGCCGACGAGCACCTCGGCCGTGCGGGCGGCGGGGTGGGAGCGCACCACCACCCCGAAGGCGTTGGGAGTCGCCGTGAGCTGGCGGACCTCCTCGTGCAGCGTCGCGAGCTCCGTCCGGGCCGCCCGCAGGGCATTGGCCAGCGCCTTGTTCTTGCGGACAGCGGTGGAGTAGTCGTCCGGCGTGGGCGTCGTCATCGCACCTCCCTGTTCTCGTACAAGGGTACCAACCCCACGGTGGCGCTCGAAGCGGACGACGGTCCTGCGGGTCACGGACGTTCCTGCGGGTCGTACGCGGCTGGCCCTTGTTCCCAAGTGCGTACGCAGGACGATCGGGCGCCCGCTGTTGGGGTGGGCGCCGGTGTCCGAGGCACCAAGAGCGTACGCAGAACGATCCTGCGGACCCTGTGCGGCTCGCTCCCGTCCCCAATTGCGTACGCAGGACGATCCCGCGGGTCTGGGACGTTCCTGCGGGTGGTAGACGACCCGCAGGAACGTTCTGCGTACGCAATTGGGGAAGCCGCTCAAGACTGCGGACGCACTTGGGGGCCCGGGGGAAGCCCGGCCAAGACTGCGGACGCACTTGGGGCCCGGGGGAAGCCCGGCCAAGACTGCGGACGCAGTTGGGGGCGGAAGGGGAGGCTGCGCCCCTGACGCCGGAGCGGACGGCGGACCTCAGCCCCACCGTTCTGGTACGGCCGTCTAGAATCGGCCAGTGACCCTCTCCGTCTGGCTGTCGCTGCTGCCTGCCTCGGTGCTGATCTCCTTCACGCCCGGTGCCGGGGCGATCAACACGATGACCAACTCACTGAACGAGGGGTTCCGGCGTTCGATCTGGGGGATCATCGGCCAGCAGGTGGCATTGGTGGTCCACATCGTGATCGTCGCCGCCGGGGTGGGCCTCCTGGTGGCGGGGTCGCCCGTGCTGTTCGACTCCATCCGCTACGCCGGCGCCGCCTACCTCGTGTACCTCGGGATCCGGATGTTCACGGCGGCCCCGGAACCGGCTGCCGAGGGCGCCCTGCCCGCCGAGGTGGTGGTGGGCGAGCCGGCCTGGTCCATGGTCCGGCGCGGCATCTGGGTGAATCTCCTGAACCCCAAGGCCGTGGTGTTCTTCCTGGCCTTCACCCCCCAGTTCATCCGGCCGGGCATGCCCCTCCTGCCGCAGTACGTCGCGTTCACCGCCACCATCGTGGTGGTCGACATCCTCGTGATGTGGTTCTTCTTCGCCGCCGCCGCGAAGGGGTTCCGCCGTTGGACCCGCAGCCCGCGTGGCGCCCGCGCGCTCAACCGCGTGTTCGGGGCCCTGTTCGTGCTGGTCGCGCTCACGCTCGTGTTCCTGGAGTAGGGGCCCGCAATTCGCTGGCCACGGCGTGCGGCGCAGCGGGAGGATGAGCCCATGCCCGCCGTCCCCCGCCCCGGACTGCGCGTGACCCCTGCCCTCACCATCCCGACGGCGGAGCTCACGTGGCGCTTCTCGCGCGCCTCGGGTCCCGGGGGCCAGGGGGTGAACACCGCGGACTCGCGGGTGGAGCTGAGCTGGGACGTCGCGGGCTCGGCGGTGCTGAATGAGTCCCAGCGTGCCCGGCTGCTCGAGCGCCTGGAGAGGCGACTGACGGGTGGGGTGCTGACCGTCGTCGCCTCGGAGCACCGCGCGCAGCTCGCCAATCGGGAGGCCGCGCTGGGACGGCTCGCCGCCGTCGTCGCGGACGCGCTCGCTCCGCCGTCACCCCCGCGGCGCCCCACCCGGCCGACCCGCGGGTCCAAGGAGCGCCGGTTGCGGGCCAAGAAGCTCCGCTCCGGGACCAAGGAGATGCGGCGCCGGCCCACGGAGTGAGGCCACGGCGCGGAGATCAGTAGTCGGCCTGCGGCTCCGGCATCGCCAGCGAGGCGAGAGCTCCCTGCGCGCGGAGCATCTCGCGGATCATGGCGTCCGCGGCCAGCTCCATGCCCGGGGTGGGGTGGAAGCCATCGGCGTCCAGGTGCTCCTTCACGAACGGGATCGCGACGGCCTCCTGGATCGGCACCATGTACAGGGCGGAGAGGACCTGTCGCAGGGCCTGCGCCCCCCGGAAGCCGGCGGTGAGTCCTCCCCCGTAGGTCACGACGCCCGCCGGCTTGTAGTGCCACTCGTGGTGCACGTAGTCCAGCGCGTTCTTCAGGATGGCGGGGAACGAGCCGTTGTACTCCGGGGCCACGAAGACGAAGGCGTCGGCGGCCTCCACCCGCGCAGACCAGTCCTTCGTGTGCTGGTGCACGTACTGCCGTAGGCGTGGGAGGTTGGGCTCGTCGTAGAACGGCAGCGCCAGCTCCTGGAGGTCGACGACGTCGACCTCGATCCCGTCCCGCTGCCGGAGCCTGCCGGCGATCCAGTCCACGATGGGCGCGCCCGTGCGATTGGGACTCGCCGAACCCGAGATGACAGCGACGTTGACCATGGACGTCCCTCCTTGACGCGCGAAGTGCGCCCCCATCAAAGCATGGGGGCGCACTCCGCGGGGAATCCCCTACCGCAACGGCTGCAACCCGAGGGTCCCGACCAGGCTCTCGCGGTACTCGGCGGATGCCAGCTGCTCGCGCTCGGCCTTCACCCTGTCGAGGCGGGCGTCCAGGGCGAGCCGTGCCACCACGGACTGGTTGTTCTCCGTCTCCACGAACCGCGTGAGCGCCGCGATGGCCTCATCGGCGTGGCGCACGTCCGCGGCCTGCTTGGCGTCGAGCCGGGCGGCGTACCACTCGGAGGCGAGCACGTTGTCCCGGGTGAACAGGTCCCGCACCTCGGGGGAGGACAGGTCCTTGCCGTCCGAGGTGGCGCCGTAGGCCATGATCTCGAGCAGCGCCCGCAGCGGCGGGCAGGCCATCTCGACCGTGCCGTCGGCGAAGTAGGCCTTGGCCACGCGCTCGTGCGTGGTCACGATCGTGTCCATGCTGTCCACGAACACGTCCACGTCCTGCAGCTCGGGCTTCAGCATCTCCTCGGTGAAGACCACGTGCGGGTGCATGAACACCCGGCCGAAGTACTTCGCCGCGAAGTGGCTGTTCATCCGGTATCCGAGGCGGCTGGCGAGCACCTTCTTGCCGTTGTGCTCGAAGTCCTCGAGCTTCTCGAGCTCACCGTCGGCGATGAGGTTGTGGGCGTCCCGCTCCTCCGCGGTCATGCGGGAGAACAGCTCGGGCACCAGGAGCGAGATGTCGTGGTCCACCCGCACGTTCGGGCCGACGTACCCGGCGCACGACACCCAGCCGTCGTACTCGGTGAGCACGTAGGACAGGAGCGCGGCGTTCAGGTCGATGATGGCGGGCATCGCGTTGAACGGGCCCTTGGTGAGGGCGCCCTCGGAGCCGGCACCCGTCGTCGAGGGGGACTTGCCGGTCATCGAGCTGATGTACTCCATGAAGAGCTCGGGGAGCTCCATGTAGTGCAGCGGGTTGAAGGTGCACAGTGGCCGCACCCCCGGCTCGGGCGGGTTGTTGCGCCGGCCTGCGGCGACCACGTCGATCGGCCACATGACCTCCTCCGACAGGGGTACGCCCTTGAACAGGTGCACGGCCACGTCGGCGGCGGCGGTCGCCTTCGGGTTCGACAGGTCCGGGCGCAGCTGGAGGTAGCGCGGGTTCTTCGACGGCTTGCCGTCCACGAGGCGCGGGTTCGCCGAGGAGACGAAGTACGCGGGGGACTCGCCCTCCTCCAGCGCCGCGGCCCGCCGGATCAGGTTCTGCATCGGGGCGGTGAACTGGCTGAAGCCGATGGCATCGCTGACCATCTCGCGAGCGTCATCGGCGTCGAGCGGCTCGAAGTTGGACAGGAAGTTGTCCGGCCCGGACATGTCGAGCTCGGTCTGCTTGTCGTACCCGCGGTGGATGGCGTCATCGGGACGCTGGAAGAGCAGCCGCTCGCAGTTGGAGACGAACTTCCGCGACGTCTGGCCGTCCGGGAAGCCCTGCCCGGGAGGCGCGACGATGCTCGCCGTGATGTCGTCCTCGAGTTGGACCTTGATCGCGGGGCTGAAGTCGTGCCGGAGGCTGAAGATGCGCCACGAGCCGTCCTTCTCGAATCCGACACGCAGGGCGTTGACCGTGATCTTGTCGCCGTGGAGGCGCACGGCGTTGCCCTGGCGGCCGTTCATGATGCCCACGGTGAAGTGGCTGCGCCAGTCGCCCTTCCACTCGGGACGGTAGAACCGCTTGACCACGTACACGAGTTCCTTGATGTGCTGCGGGATGCCTCGCAGCCACTCGTTGTACTCCCACGTGTAGTCCTGGTCCGACGGCGTCAGCAGCTTGATCACCGACCCGATGGAGCGCTCCTCGCTGAGGATCGCCCGGTGGTCGGTGCCGTTCTTCGCGGGATCCAGGAACCGGTTGGAGAAGTCCCTGGACAGGATGGCGGAGACTGCCTCGATGTCCTTCTCGAAATCGGCGGTGTAGGCATTCGTGTAGATGAAGGCGTCGGTGATCGCCTTCGAGATCTCGGACTTCCCTCCACCGGAGACCGTGCTCGGCTTGTGGCACGCGCTCGCCAAGGGGTCGGTCCCGATCAGGTTCCACTGGCGCTTGTCGGCGCCGGAGGGTTCCATGTGCACCCGGTACCCGGTGGGGTCGATGTAGGTCTTGCCCGCCTGCAGCCGGATCGTCCGCCGTTCACCGTCCGGGCCGTCCCAGGAGACCGACTGGTTCCGGAGGCTGAAGGTCGGGCGCTCTGGGACGAGCACGAGGTGGTCGTTGAGCAGGTCGAGGGCGTGCCCCTCCGGCTGGGGCGCGAACCGCTCCGGGTCACGTGCGAGCACGTCTGCGATGGTGTACGTGGACCGGCGGTCGTACGTGTACTCGTGGCCGAGGTTGAAGCTCGGGAACACCAGTGCGCCGCCGGCGTGCTCCTCCTCCACGTTGCCGAACAGGTTCGCCGAGTAGGAGATCTGGGTCTTGATCTCCTTCTTGCAGTACCCGAAGTAGTTGTCCGCGATCATCGTGACGATCACGCCGCGCTCGTCGCGAGCGCAGAGCTTGAAGGCCTGGCCGCCGTTGTAGAGCTCGTCCTCGTCCTTCCAGCACATGCCGTCACGACGCTGGCGCTCGGTGGCGTCGTCCCAGTGGGGCAGCCCGACATCCTTCTTGCGCAACGAGGTGAGCTGGGGCGAGAGCACCACGAGTCCTGTGGTCCCGGTCCAGCCGTCCGGGCAGAGCGCGGCGTCGTTCTCCGGCAGGTAGGGGTCCCCACCGTTGCCGAAGATGGACTCCACGAAGTCGAGGTTCGCCACCAGGCTGCCGGGCACGAAGAAGCGGATCTCCATCCGCTTCTCGGTGGAGTAGCCGGGCACCGCGGGTGCCACGAGCGGGCGGAGCAGCGTCGAGACGATGCACGACGCCGGCTGCTCCTGATTCCCCGTGAAGGGGAGCCGGTTGAGTTCGTCAGGCATCTCGAAGGCCTTCTGCATCATCCTGGCGAAGACCTCCATCGGGACGGCGAGCTTGTCGTCCGGGATGGGCAGTCCACCCTCGGCCACGTGGAAGACGCCCGCAGTGGTGCGGCGGTCGCTGGCCGGGTTGTGGAGCACTCCGTTCTGCAGGCGGTAGCTGCTGAGCAATGGTGAGACGTGGGAGTCCCCATCGGGAGGAAGGGTGAGCTCACGGGCGAGTCCCGGCTGGTCCAGCACCAGGGTGCGCCTCGGGAGGTGTGGGATCACCTCGGCTCCGGCACAGTAATCCTCCAGGAAGTCCTGGATGCGTTGATCCACCGTGGGCAGTCGGTCGCTGAGGCGGCGGCTCAACTCGCGTTGGCGGGCGAGGAGCGGGGAGACGAGGCGCGCAGCCTCGGCGCCCTCGGGATCGTCGGCCATCGGGAGGTCGAGCAGGGCGAGGCGGAGGTTGATTGCGGCGTGCAGTGAGTCGGAAGCCATGCGTTGAATTATTCCGGTGATGGACGGCCCACGGGAAGGGATGGAGGGCCCAATTCCGCCACCGCCCCCAGAAGCGGCCTCAGGCCGGCGCGGCCTCCGCACGGAGTGCGCCGAGCACCTCGCGCACCGACTCCGCGGTCAGGTGGCCCTCCGCGCGGTGGCCCACGAGCATGGCCGGCGGGGTGTCGCACTGCCCGATGCAGTTCGCCCACTCCAGGGTGAACAGTCCGTCAGGGGTGGTCTGGCCGAACCCGATCCCGAGTTCCTCCTCCAGCACCGCGGCGATGTCCTTCGCCCCGGCCATCTCGCAGCTCAGCGTCCGGCAGAGCCGGATGACGTACGTCCCGGCCACGCTGGTCCC
>RZYE01000312.1 GCA_009930425.1 Actinomycetota bacterium
GGTGCGCCACCTGCTACGAGCAGTGCCCGGTCCACGCCATCGAGATGATCGCGGAACGCTGAGGAGAGACACCATGACCACGATCATCGACGGCAACGAGGCCGCGGCCTCCGTCGCCTACCGCCTCAACGAGCTGTGCTCGATCTACCCCATCACCCCCAGCTCCACGATGGCGGAACTGGCGGACGAGTGGACCTCGAAGCACCGGAAGAACGTCTACGGCACGGTTCCGACCGTCGTCGAGATGCAGTCCGAGGGCGGCGCGGCCGGCGCGCTGCACGGCGCCCTGCAGGGTGGCGCGCTCTCCACCACCTTCACGGCCTCCCAGGGGCTGCTCCTCATGATCCCCAACATGTACAAGATCGCCGGTGAACTCACCTCGATGGTGCTGCACGTCGCCGCCCGGTCGCTGGCGGCGCAGGGCCTGTCCATCTTCGGGGACCACCAGGACGTGATGGCCGTCCGCCAGACCGGCTTCGCGCTCCTCGCCTCCGCCAGCGTGCAGGAGTGCCACGACATGGCGGCCATCGCCCAGATGGCCACCCTCCGCTCGCGGGTGCCGTTCGTGCACTTCTTCGACGGGTTCCGCACCAGCCACGAGCTGAACACGATGACGATGCTGTCCGACGACGAGCTGCGTGCCCTGGTGCCGGAGGACGCGGTCCGGGAGCACCGCCGTCGTGCCCTGAGCCCGGAGCACCCCTACATCCGGGGCACCGCCCAGAACCCGGACACCTACTTCCAGTCCCGCGAGACGGTCAACCCCTTCTACGCGGCCACCCCCGGCATCGTCCGCGACGCGATGGACCGGTTCGCCGCGCTCACCGGCCGGTCCTACCGGCTCGTCGAGTACCTGGGCGACCCCGACGCGGAGCGCGTCGTCGTCGTCATGGGCTCGGGCGCGCAGACCGTGGAACAGACGATCGAACACCTCCGGGCGCGCGGCGAGAAGGTCGGCATGGTGCAACTGCGCCTCTACCGCCCCTTCCCCGTCGACGACGTCCTGGCCGCCCTCCCGGCGAGCGCCACCCGGATCGCCGTCCTGGACCGCACGAAGGAACCCGGCGCGGGGGGCGAGCCGCTGTTCCTCGACGTGGTCTCGGCCCTCGGCGAGGCGGTGGGCACCGGCCGGCGGGAGCGCATGCCCCTCGTGATCGGCGGACGCTACGGGCTGTCCTCGAAGGAGTTCACCCCCGGCATGGTCCAGGGGATCTTCGACGAGCTCGCCCTCCCCACGCCGCGCCCCCGTTTCACCGTGGGGATCACCGACGACGTCTCCGACCTCTCGCTCCCCTACCCCGCCGACCTGGACGTGGAGGACCCGCAGACGGTGCGGGCCGTCTTCTACGGGCTCGGATCGGACGGCACGGTGGGTGCCAACAAGAACACGATCAAGATCCTCGGGGCGCGCGAGGGCACGTACGCCCAGGGCTACTTCGTCTACGACTCCAAGAAGTCCGGCTCGCGCACCGTCTCGCACCTCCGCTTCGGCCCGAAGCCGATCACCGCCCCCTACCTGGTGAACAAGGCCGGCTTCATCGGATGCCACCATTGGTCGATCCTCGAGCGGGTGGACGTGCTGCGGTACGCGCGGGAGGGCACCGTGCTGCTGGTCAACGCGCCGTTCCCGCCGGGCGAGCTGTTCGCCCGCCTCCCCCGCCCCATGCAGCAGCGGATCATCGATCTCGGCGTGGAGCTGTGGACGATCGACGCCGGCACGGTGGCCCGCGCCGCCGGCATGGGCAACCGCACCAACACCGTCCTGCAGACCTGCTTCTTCGCGATCAGCCGGGTGATGCCGCGTGAGGAGGCCATCGAGGCGGTCAAGGAGGCCATCCGGAAGACCTACGCCCGCAAGGGCGCGGACGTCGTGGCCCGCAACGAGGCCGCCGTCGACACGGCGCTCGAACACCTCCACCGGGTGGAGGTGCCGGAAGCTGCGGTGGGGGACGCCGCCATGATCCCGCCGGTCCCCGCGAGCGCCCCGCAGTTCGTGCGCGAGGTGACCGCCCGGATGCTCACCGACGAGGGCGACGACCTCCCGGTCAGCGCACTGCCGGTGGACGGGACCTACCCGTCCGGCACCACGAAGTACGAGAAGCGGAACATCTCGGACATCATCGCGGTGTGGGACCCGGATGCGTGCATCCAGTGCGGGAACTGCGCGTTCGTGTGCCCGCACGCGGTGCTGCGCGCCAAGTACTACCCGGAGGCGGCGCTGGAGGGCGCCCCGGAGTCCTTCCAGACCGCGGAGCTGAACGCCGCCGGCCTGCCCGGATCCCGCTACACGCTCCAGGTGTACGCCGAGGACTGCACCGGGTGCGGCCTGTGTGTGGAGGCCTGCCCGGTCAAGCCGATCGGCTCGGGGGCCGGCCGCAAGGCGATCAACCTCGAACCGAAGCTGGACCGCACCGCGGAGCGCGAGAACGTCCGCTTCTTCGAGACCATCCCGGTGAACCGCCGCTCCCGCGTGGACTT
>RZYE01000313.1 GCA_009930425.1 Actinomycetota bacterium
GTCTGGGAGATCCTCCGGGCCAACGTGTTCACGTGGTTCAACCTCGTGCTGGGCGCCCTGCTCGTGCTCATCCTGATCCACGGCTCGTGGCGGGACGGGTTGTTCGGCCTGGTGCTCCTCGTCAACTCGGCGATCGGGGTCGCGCAGGAGTTGCGCGCGAAACGCACCCTGGACCGCCTCGCCCTGCTCACCGCGCCGCACGCCCGCGTGGTACGGGACGGCGCCACCACGCGGGTGGGGATCGAGGACGTGGTGCTGGACGACGTCGTCGCGCTCGCACCCGGCGACCAACTCGTCGTGGACGGGGAGATCCTCACGTCCACCGGCCTTGAACTGGACGAGTCCGCCCTCACCGGCGAGGCGAACCCCGTGCCGAGGTCCGAGGGCGACGCGGTGCGTTCCGGCAGCTTCGCCGTCGCCGGGAGCGGGCTGTACCGCGCCACCGCGGTGGGCGAGCAGGCGTGGGCGGTGCGGGTGGAGCGGATCGGCCGCCGGTTCGCCCGCACGGAATCGGACATCATGGGCGGGATCAACGCGATCCTCAAGGTCATCGGCGTGCTGCTGGTGCCCGTGGGCGCGCTGACGGTGTTCCGGAACGCCCAGCACGACGAGACCTCCACGGCCGTGACGGACACGGTGGCCGCGCTGGTCGCGATGGTGCCCGAGGGCCTCGTGCTCCTCAGCTCCATCGCGTTCGCAGTCTCCGCCCTCGCCCTCGCCCGCCGCCACGTGCTCGTGAACGAACTCTCGGCCGTGGAGGTGCTCGCCCGCACCGACGTGGTGTGCGTGGACAAGACCGGCACGCTCACCGACCGCGAGCCCCGCTTCCTGCGGTTCGATCCCGTCGACGGCGCTGCCTCGCCATCCCTCGACCCCTCGCCATCGGCCGACTCCTCGGCAGGACTCGCCGTGCCCTTGGCCGACGGCCCGCCACCCGTTGCCCTGGAGGCTCTCGGCGCCGTGGTCCGGTGTGAGCCGGCCTCGAACTCGACCGTTCGCGCGATCGCGGCAGCGGTCCCCGGCCCATCGGACTGGCAGCCGCTGGCATCAGTGCCGTTCTCCTCCGCCCGGAAGTGGAGTGCCGCCGACTTCGGCCCCCACGGGTGCTGGGTGCTCGGCGCCCCGGACGTGCTCCTCCGTGCGGCCCCGGCCGATGACACGGTCACGGCCCAGCTCGACGCGCTCATCGCCGAGGACGTGCGCGTCCTGCTGCTCGCCCGGGCCCCTGCCCTCGCGCCCGGCACCGCACTGCCCGGGCCGATCGAACCGGTCGGGTTCGTGGTGCTGACCGAGCAGGTCCGGCCCGATGCCTCCCGTACCGTCGGCTACCTGAGCGACCAGGGCATCACCCTCCGCGTCATCTCGGGCGACGACGCCCGCACGGCCGCCGCGATCGCCGGGGCCGTGGGGGTGCGGGGCGACGTCGTCGACGCCCACGGACTGGACGAGGACGCGGTCCGGGCGGCGATGGCGCACGGCGTGGTGTTCGGGCGGGTGCAGCCGGAGCAGAAGGCGGCGATGCTGCGGGCGCTGCAGGACGAGGGCCACACGGTGGCCATGACCGGCGACGGCGTCAACGACGTCATCGCCCTGAAGCAGGCCGACCTCGGGATCGCGATGGGCTCCGGGGTGCCGGCGGCGCGCGCGGTGGCGCAGGTGGTACTCCTCGACGACGCCTTCGCGTCCGTGCCGCACCTGCTGCGGGAGGGTCGGCGCGTGGTGACCAACGCGGAGCGCGTGGCCAATCTGTTCCTCACGAAGTCGGTGTGGGCGGCCGTGGTGGCGGTGGCCGTGGCGGCGGCGGACCTCCCCTATCCGTTCCTGCCGCGGCAGGTGACGCTCGCGGGCTCGCTGGCGATCGGGATCCCGGCGTTCTTCCTGGCGATGGACCGCACCGGGCGTCCGTACCGGCCCGGGTTCGTGCGGCGGGTGCTGCGGTTCTCGATCCCGGCCGGGCTGGTGGTGGGGGCGGCGGTGCTGGGGACCCATGTGGTGGCGACCGGCGCCGGACTGGCCGTCGCGGAGGCACGCGTGCTCACCACGCTCGTGCTGCTCATGGCCGGGCTCGGGCTCGTTGCGGTGCTCGAGTGGCCGCTCCGGGGGTGGCGGCTCGCCGTGGTGGTGGGAATGGCCCTGGGTGGCGCGCTCGCGTTCGCGGTCCCGCCGGTGCGTGACTTCTTCGCATTGGGCGTGCCCAGCCTCGCGGAGTTCGCGGGAGTGGTGGCGGTGTCCGGCGCGGCGGTCGCAGCGGTGGCCGGCTTGACCGTGGACGTGCGGCGGGAGCGGGGCGAACAGAGCGAACGGGCCCCGCGCGAGTAGTGGCGCGAACGGCGGTGGTCACTCCTCCTTCGTGAGCTCCTCGACCTTCCGGCTCAGGTCCTCCACGGTGTTCAGCAGCCGCCAGATCGACAGTCCGCCGACCGCGAGCGCCGCGAAGTTCAGCATCCCCACGAACACGGTCACGCCGGTGGGGATG
>RZYE01000314.1 GCA_009930425.1 Actinomycetota bacterium
AGCCGGGCCATACTCATACCCCGAACCCCAGAACCCCTCAAACGAGAACGACTCTCACCAATCCGGCCCCGCCACAACCCCTACTCGCGGATCCGGGTCTGACTCGAGTCGGCGCTCGGGGCCGAGACGGGCGACGGCGCGGAGTCGGCGGGCGCCGGCGCGGGCTGAGCCGGGGCCGGTGCCGGGCTCTGTGCGGACGGCGCCGAGTACGCGGACTGGGCCGAGACGGGCGACGGCGCCGACTGGGCCGAGACGGGCGACGGCGCCGACTGGTCCGAGTACGCCGACTGGGCGGAGACCGCCGACTGGGCGGAGACCGCAGACTGTGCCGAGACCGCGGACTGGGCGGAGGCGGCGGAGATCGTGTCTCCGGGGGTCAGGGCAGAGAAGGCCGCGCTGGCAGCGCTCACTGCCGTGTCGGCGACCGAGTCCGCGGACTGGGGGCCGTCCAGGTCGACGGTGTTGAGGTTCCGGTCGTCGTTGCCATCGGCGAAGGCGGCGCCGATCCCGCCCGTGGCGACCACGGCCGCGATGCTGCCGGTGACGATCCAGCTGCGCTTGTTCATGGGATCCTCCTTGGTGGTGGTGCCGCACCTCGTGTGCGATCTGGTTACCACTCTGCGGGGCCCACATGAGGTTTACGGGAGAGGGCGATGAGGGAGCTCTCATCTGGGAGGACACTCGAGTCCAGCTGACGGCCGGGCGTCTCAGTGCTCGCGCAGCAGCTCGATCAGCTCGGCCTTCCGCAGGTCGGAGTAGCCTTCGAGGTCCAGTTCCCGGGCTCTCTCGCGAAGTTCGGGGACCGTCCACTCCTCGTATGGCTCTGCCTTGCCGCCACGCTTCCCGACGGCGGAGCGCCCCTCCCGTGCCGCCGCGTTCGCGATCCGGGCTGCTTTCTCCTTCGACGCACCCTCGTCGACCAGCGCCTCGTAGACCTCGGGGTCCTTCACCGACGGCCCCGGGTCCTCCTTCTTCGGTGACATCTCGCCTCCTCGTGCGACTCGATCCTCCACTGTAGGAACGCGTCCATGCCCTCCGTCAACCCAACCGACCTGGCCAAGACGCGTTGTGGAAGAGGGGTGGTGGAAGTGGGGTTGTGAAAGAGGGGTTGTGGAAGAGGGAGCGTGGGCAGAGCTGGTGGGTGGACCCAGTCTCGCGGGCGCTGCTGCAGCAATCCTCGCCATCGTCACCATTGCGAGGCAGAGAGTCGAAGGCGAGGATCGCACACCTCTCCATCGACTCTGATCCTCGCAATGGTGACGATGGCGAGGATCTGTGCAGGCTGCACCAGCGCCGGCCATCCATGCGGCGCTCCCGCGCCTGTCCAAACTCAAACCGCGCCTGCACGGTGTGGCTTCTCGCGCGCGGTGCGGTGTGGACGGCGAACCACGCGCGCGAACCCACCCCGCGTGTGCGTGGCGCGTTCGTGGTGTGGGTTCGGACGGCGCACCGCGTGGTGATGGGCCACCCCATCCCTCGAGGATCCGAAAGGCTCAGGGCACCGCGACCAGTGCGACGACGGCGATCACCCCACCCGCCGCGACGAACGGATCGAGCCGGCCGCGCACGATCGGCATGCGCCGGGCGCGTTCGGGGGAGAACGCCCGCGCCTCAGCGGCGAGCGCGATCTCCTCGGCCCGTCCGAGCGCACCGGTGATGACGGTCATCGCGAGCAGCCGGAGCCCGCGCAGCCACCGGCGCCGCAGCCCACCCCGCATGGTCAGGCTCCGCCACGCGTTCTGGGCGGACTGTGACAGGGCCGGCAGCAGGTTGAGCGCCACCCCCATCGAGAAGCCGAGCCCGCGCAGCCCGAGGCGTTCCAGCAGGCCCGCCACGGAGCTGATGTCCACGGTGGAGGTGACGGCCTGCACGGCCAGGAGGATCACGAGGACCCGGGTCACCACCTGGATCGAGAGCGCGAGTCCCTCGGAGGAGTAGCGGATCACCCAGAACGTCGAGTCGAGCGCCCCGACGATGAAGAGGGGCGGGATCGCCATCAGCGCCAGGAGGATGAGCCAGCGCCACCGCAGGAGTGACCGGAAGGCCCGGGGCGCGATCACCCACGTCACCAGGATGCACGCGGCCGCCGCCCACGGGAGGCGGGCGGCGGGCGCGAGCATGACGGCGGCCAGCGTGGAGGCGAAGACCGCCAGGCGCCCGATCGTACCGAGGTACGTCGGGCTCTCCACGCCGGCCGCCGCGGTCACTCCGTCACCTGGAGTTCGGTCAGCATCCGGACGTTGAGCTTGCCCTCCTGTCCGGGGAGGACCATCCGGAAGGTGCCGTCCTCGCTGGACATGTCGCCGTCGGGCAGGGCGTAGGCCACGACGACTCCGTCGGCGAACACCTGCTCCGGGTCGTAGTTGACCGAGAATCCGTCGGAGGCGACTGCCTTCACGGCCTTGACCGCGGCGGGGTCGAAGCCGGCATCCGCCACCAGGTCCTCGACGGGGACCCCGACGTACGCGGCGCCG
>RZYE01000315.1 GCA_009930425.1 Actinomycetota bacterium
CCGGCGGAAGCCCATCTCCGAGATCACGGTCGCCGAGCTCTGCCGTGAGGCCGCGATCCACCGGACCACGTTCTACAAGCACTACGCGACCGTCTCCGACTTCGTCGGGCAGGCGTTCGCCGACGTCGTCGACGACCTCATCGCGATCCCCCCGGGCTCCCGGTTCGGCTTCGAGGAGACGCCGCAGGTGTACCGGGAGGCCGTGCGGCGCGTCTTCACCGCCGTGCTGGACGACCGGCTCACCTACCGGAGGCTGCTGGGCACGGACGGCGACCTCCGCTTCCAGCGGGCGATGGCGGACGGCCTCACCGGACGCTTCACCTCAGCGGCGGAGAACTGCCTCCGGTTCACCGGGGCCCCCGTGGACGCGGCCGCCGCGGGTGCCGCGGGTGCCGCCATCGCCGGCGCCACCCTCATGGTCGCGGAGCGGATCGCGCTCGGGGAGAGCGAGGACGTCGAGGCCATGATCGACCTCTGGCGCACCACGTTGCCGGGCTGGTTCGCGGACGGCTGGGGCAACCGGCCCGGTGAGGCGCTCTACACCGAGGGTGCCGAGGCGTGATCCTCGACGTCGTCGTTCTCGCCGGCGGCCGGGGGCGGCGACTCGGGGGCGTGTCCAAGGCCGACCTCGTGGTGGGAGGGGCGCGACTCCTGGACCACATCCTCGGAGACCTCGCGGACTGGGATCATCCCGGCGTCACGCTCGGCCGCACGGTGGTGGTGGCGCCGGACACGGTGAACGTGCCGGACGGGGTGCGGCGCACGCTGGAGGAGCCCCCGGGAGGTGGGCCGTCGGCGGGCGTGGCCGCGGCGCTCGCCGTGCTCGGGGAGGGGGATCTCGTGGCGGTGCTCACCTGCGACGCCCCGCGCTCCGCCCGGGCACTGCCGCTGCTGCTGGAGGCGCTCAGCGACGACGTCGGCGGCGCCGCCGCCTCGCGAGCCGGCTTCACGGAATACCTGCTGGCGATCTACCGGTTCGACCGCATGGCGGCGCGGATCCGCGACGAGCGCGGTGCGCGCGACATCTCCGCCCGGCGGCTGCTCGGGCCTCTGGCACCCGTGCCGGTGGACGTCGGGGACCTCGGCCGGGACGTCGACACCTGGGAGGATCTCGCCCAGCTCGGCGAATGAGACCTAGGTCCCAGGAGGCCGGGTGGGGCGATTTCCGGACCAACGGTCGGCCCGACCACGCGATCGATTTGCGAGAGGCCGGACCTGCCGGAATTGTACGGTTGGCTCCGTACTAGTTCTGCAGCGTTGCGGAGGCGATGAGATGAGCGCGTTGGACACCAGCGGGCGGGTGCTCCAGGGATGGGATCCGGAGCACGAGGAGACCTGGGACAAGGGCATCGCCTGGCGGACCCTGTGGGTGACGACCTTCTCGCTCACCATGGCCTTCTGTACGTGGTTCCTCGTGTCCGCCATCGCGCCACGCCTCACCATGATCGGCTTCGACCTCACCACGAGCCAGCTGTACTGGCTCGCGGCGACTCCCGGTCTTGCCGGCGGGATGTTGCGACTGGGCTACATGTTCCTCCCCCCGATCCTGGGCACCCGGAAGCTCGTCGGTTACACCTCTCTCCTCATGGCGATCCCGATGCTTGCGTGGTTCTTCGCCGTACGGAACCCCGAGACGCCTTACGTCGTCCTCCTGCTGCTCGCCTTCCTCACCGGTATCGGCGGGGGCGCGTTCTCCGGGTACATGCCCTCGACGGGGTACTTCTTCCCGAAACGCATGGCGGGAACGGCACTGGGGATACAGGCGGGCGTCGGCAACTTCGGGGTGTCCCTCATCCAGTTCCTCGGCCCCTGGATCGTAGGGTTCGGGCTCCCCGGCACCTTGTTCCTCGCGCCCCAGACCACCACCCAGGGCGAACCGCTCTACCTCCACAACATCGGCATCGTCCTCGTCCCGTGGACCATCGCCGCCGCCGTGGTCGCGTTCCTGGTCCTCAAGGACGTTCCGATCAAGGCCAACTTCCGGCAGCAGATGGACATCTTCGGGAACAACAACACCTGGATCCTCACGCTGATCTACCTGATGACCTTCGGCGCGTTCTCCGGTTTCGCCGCCCAGACGGCCCTCCTCATCAACAACACCTTCGGGCCGTCGTCTCCCTTCGCGGAGACCATGGACCCCTCCACCCTGCCACTGGGGCTCAACTACGCGTTCTACGGACCCCTCATCGGCTCGGCCTCCCGCGTGGCCTTCGGGCCCCTGTGTGACCGCTACGGCGGTGCACTCTGGACCTTCGTCAGCGGCGTGGGCATGACGGCGTCCGCAGCAGTCGCGGCAACCCGGCTGACTCCGGCATCGCCTGATGAGTTCACGGTTTTCCTGTGGGCGATGCTCGCGCTCTTCTTCTTCGCCGGAGTCGGCAACGCGGGCACCTTCAAGCAGATGCCCATGATCATGCCGCCGCGCCAGGCAGGAGGCGTGATCGGCTGGACGGCGGCGATCGCCGCG
>RZYE01000316.1 GCA_009930425.1 Actinomycetota bacterium
CAACGGGTGACGCCGACGCGCCGGCGTGCCATGCTGCGGGCGCGGACGGAGGCGGCGACCCAGTCGGCGTTCATGGCGCGCCCAACAGGTCGGAGACGAGCCGGTCCACCGTGGCGCTGGCAAGTTCGTCCACTCGTGCGGCGCCGGCCTCGCGCGTCGCGGCGGCACGCCTGGTGGCCTCGTCCAGGACGGCCGCCTCGGTGGCGGAGTACTCCGCGAGCACGCGGGCGGCTGCCCTGGCCTGCTCGGCGCCGATCTCTGCCCTGGCCCTGGCCTTGACGCCTGCGGCGCGCTCGCGGGCGCCGGCGACCTCGTTGTCCGCACGGCGGCGGGCGTCCGCGACGATGGAGTCGCACTGCTCGATCGTGGGGGCGAGGGCGGCGAACACGGGGGCCAGTTCAGTGGCGGGGTCCGGGACATCGGACGCGGGGCTTCCGGTGGAGACCGCGGCGCCCGGGGCACCCAGCGGGCGGAATCTCTCGAGGAAGTTCGATCCCGCCATCGCGTCATCTCCAGCCAGCTGATAAAGTCCCGCTGCTCATCGAGTGTAGACCGGCGGGGTCGGCCCCACATGGCTCGTCACCAGCACGATCGTGCGGGAGAGCGCTCTCTGGATTGAGTGGCTGTCCCTGTGCGCTGCACGGATCCTCGCCTTCGTCACCATGGCGAGGTTCGGAGTCGATGGAGAGGTGTGCGACCCTCGCCTTCGACTCATTTCCTCTCCACAGTGACGATGGCGAGGATTCCAACAGCAGTGCCACCACCCCGAGACTCAATCCACACGCCGCCTGCCCACGCTCCCTCCTCCTTGACTGCCGGCCAACCTGGAGGCCAGAACGGTTGAGGGATTCGGCGCCGAGGCGGTCGGCAATCGGGCTCTTCCGCCCCTCAGGCTCGGCGGCGCTCGGCCGCCACCGCCTCCCGAACGGCAGGAATGACCTCGTGGGCGATGCGCTCGTGGTCAGCCACCTCGTCTCCCGCGAGGATGAAGGTGGAGAACCCGTGCACCAGCGCGAGTTCGGTGAGCTCCTCCACCCACTGCTGCGGCGGGCCGGAGAGCAGCTGGTCACTGGCCGGCCCGAACCGCCCCGGGACGTTGGCCAGCCGGCGGACCGCCGCAGGATCACGGCCGGCGGAGGCGGCGGCGTCGTCGATGATGGCGTTGGCCTCGGCGATGGCACCGGGAGACATCCGGCCCAGCGACGGCAGCCACCCGTCGGCCTTGCGGCCGGTGAGGCGGAGCATGCGCGGCTTGTAGGCGCCGAGCCAGATCTCCACCGGACGGGCGGGCGCGGGGCCGCGCTTGGCGCCGTGGAGTGAGTGGTGGTCGCCGTCCACCCGGAGGACCCCTGTGCCTGTCGTGTCCCAGAGGGCCCGGATGACATCGATGGCCTCACTGAGGGCCGTGACCGCCTCGCCGGGAGCCAGCCGCCGGCCACCCATCGCCTCGATCGCATCCCAGAACGCCCCGGCCCCAAGCCCGAGGTCCACCCGCCCGCCACTGAGGAGGTCGAGGCTCGCCACCGACTTCGCGAGCACCGCCGGCGGGCGCAACGGCAGGTTGAGCACGTTGCCCGCGAGGCGGATGCGCTCGGTGCGGGCGGCAACCCAGCTCAACAGTGTCCAGGTGTCGAGGAAGCGGGGCTGGTAGGGGTGGTCCTGGAAGGTGACGAGATCGAGCCCCACCCTCTCGGCGGATTGTGCGGCCGCAACCACGCGGGCGGGGTCCGCGGCGAGCGGTGTGAGGAAGGCGCCGAAGCGCAGGTCCTGGCCGTAGTCGGGCATGGTCCACCGTGCCACGTTCACGCGCACGCGGTCCATAGAGCGGCCCGACGGCGTGGCCCGGGCGGGCGGGCGACGGCGCTGCCCGGGCGACCTGGCCGGGCAGGCGGTCGAACGGCGTGGCCCAGGCGGGCGGGCGACGGCGCGGCGTTCGTCCCGCCTTCGCACCGGAGCGCCGCCCCCGCACAGCGGTGGCAGGACTACAGTGGCAAGGAGTCCCGCGACCAGGCGGGCACGTCTCCCGGGAGCAGCGATGTGGCTGGTGTCCGCACTGGTGGGGGCAGTGAGCCTCCCCGCAGGTGCAGTGCTCGTGTGGAAGGCCGTCAACTCCGGCGACAACTCGGTGAAGGCGATGGGACTGGCGATCGCCGGAGTCGGGCTGGTCTACCTGGCGCTGTACCTGTGGGGCATCGCACCGCCCCAGTGAGCCGCCACAGTGACCCGCACCACCTGTGGCCTCAGACCGCCCGGAGGGGATCGGGATGCTTCTGGCGCTCCACCGCGAGCCAGGCGGCCCCGACGATTCCGGCCCTGTTCCGGAGTTCCGCGGGAATGATCGGCGTGCGGAGCTTCAGCTTGGGCAGGAACTTCTCGTGGTGCTTGCTCACCCCGCCACCGACCACGAACAGGTCCGGCCAGAACAGCTTCTCCACCGTCTCGTAGTAGCGCTGG
>RZYE01000317.1 GCA_009930425.1 Actinomycetota bacterium
GGCGGTCGACGCCGCCTGGCAGCAGTCGATCAAGGGCCTCGTGCTGCTCCTCGCGGTCGCCCTGGACCTCATCGGCAAGCGCCGCACCGGCCGCTGACAGCACGCGAAGGGGCGGGCACCACCTGGTGCCCGCCCCCTTCTGCGTCTCAGCTGGCGAGGATGTCCCGCGCGGCCTCGAGGAAGAAGTAGTCGGCCAGCGCCATCGACTCGTCCACTCCGAGGCCGATCCGCTCGTTCAGGACGGCGTGCTTCAGCACGCCCTCCCAGCCGTCCTCACTCGCGAGGAACTCCGGCGAGGCGAGCCGCTGGAAGGTCGCCAGCGCGTGCTCGTGGATCGCGCGCGCCTCCTCCTCGTCGGGCACGTACTGGGCGAGGTGGAACAGCGCCCCGGCGGCGACGGCGGCCGAGGATGAGTCCCAGGGGCGCGCGGGCCGCGGCTCGGCGAGGTCGTTCGGGGGGACCATGTCCCCACGCCGGGACGTCTCGTGCATCCAGTGCCGCGCGTTGAGCCGGGCCACGTCCAGCCAGTCGCTGTTGGGGTCGAGGGAGTACATCGCCGTGAAGCCGTAGATCGAGAGGGCAAGGCCCCGCGCCCACGTGCCGTCGGAGCGCCAGCCACGGGCTGTCGCCGCACGGAGGTACTCGCCCGTGACGGCGTCGAAGTCAGCGGAGTGGGCGGTCGAACCGTCACCGCGCACGAGGAACCGCCGTGTCGTCGCGGAGTGCTGGCGCGCCATGTCGATCAACTCGTCGTCGGAGGTCTCCAGGCCGGTCCACATCACCAGCGGCGTGTTCGCCATGACGTTGATGGCCGTGGCGGACGGCCTGTCGTCCGTGACCAGGAACTTCCCGGTCCGGTCGAACCGGCTGGCCAGGCTGCGGCCGGCCTGGATCGACGCTCGCCACCCGGCGGCGTCCGAGGTGAGCTCCCACGCCTGCTTGTGGGTGGTGGCGATGAGCAGCGCCAGGTTGTGCGTCCGGTCGTCCCACTGCCGGTCGTAGACCAAGTTTGAGTAGTGCCTGGCGAGGTCCTTCCACCGCTCCTCCCCGGTCTGCTCGAACAGGAGCCAGAGCTGGCCGCCGAGGAAGCCCTGCGACCAGTCGGTCCACGTGGCCTGCACCCACTTGCCACCCTCCGTGGAGAGCACCAGGAGGTCGGGATGGTTGGTGGTCAGCGCAGCGAGCTTGCCTGCGGCGACATCGAAGGCGGCGCGGGCATCCGCCTTCACCTCGTCGGGCGCGGTCAGCGAGCGCAGGGTGGGGGTGCGCGTGGTCTTCCAGAACATCGAGGCTCCCTTCGGCTGGCAACACCTCCATTCTGGCCCTTCCCCGTTGGTCCCGTCAGCCGGGTGGGAGCCGGATCGCAACCGGCGCGAGAATCGCCATCAAAACGTTATCGATATCGTTTTCTGCAGTGCTAGGCTCATCCTGTGTTCGAAGGCCGCGTGACGATCACCGACGTCGCCCGCGAGGCGGGCGTCTCGGTCGCCACTGTCTCCAAGGTGATCAACGGTCGCGACGGCGTCGCCCGGGCCACCCAGGACCGCGTCCGCGCCGTGGTCGCCCAGCTCGGTTTCGTCTCGAGCCTGGGGGCACGCTCGCTGCGCGCGCAGCGCACCGGCGTGCTCGGGGTGCTCGTGAACGAGTTCGAGCCCTACAGCACCGAGATCCTCAAGGGAGCGTGGAGCGCCGTCCGCGAGAGCCCCTACGAGCTCATGTCCTGGGCCGGCGGCACCAAGGGCGTGGAGCACACCGGCTGGGAGCGTCGCTCGCTCGCCCGGCTGGCCGGCACGCTCATCGACGGCGCCATCCTCGTCACCCCGAGCATCTCGGAGAGCCGCACCACCTTCCCCCTGGTGTCCATCGACCCGCACACGGGCCCGGCCGAGATCCCGAGCGTCGATTCCGACAACCTCGGCGGCGCCGTCTCCGCGACCACCCACCTGACCGGGCTCGGCCACCGGCGCATCGCGTTCCTCTGCGGCCGCCCGGGCCTCGAATCCGCGCGGCTGCGTGAACAGGGCTTCCGAAGGGCAATGTCCGCAGCCGGCCTCGAGGTGGACCCTGACCTCGTCCGCGTCGGCGACTACGACCCGGAGCGCGCCGAGGCACCCATCCGGGAGATGCTGAGCCTGCCGGAGCGCCCGACGGCGATCTTTGCCGCCAACGACCTCACCGCCATCCGGACGATGGAGATCGCCGCCGAGCTCGGGCTGCGCGTCCCCCAGGACCTCGCGGTGGTCGGCTTCGACAACATCCCCGAGTCCGCCCTGACCACGCCTGCGCTCACCACCGTGGCCCAGCCCCTGCACGAGATCGGGGCGGCTGCCATGGGCATGCTGCTGGCCATCCTCGGCGGCGAGCCCCTCCCCGAGCCCCACCTGCGCCTCAGCACCACCCTCGTGGTGCGGGAGACGACGGCCCCGCTCGCTCGCGACAGCCTGCTGGCGGGC
>RZYE01000318.1 GCA_009930425.1 Actinomycetota bacterium
GTTCCCGTCGCAGATGCTCACCGTCCATGCCACGTCGGTAGAGCGCCTACGAGGAGCCACTGACGAGTCGACCATCGCTGCCCTCCAGCGGGCTGGCGCTCCGACGGCAGCAGCCCTCGTTGCCGGGCTGCTGCACAACCACTGGTGATCGGTGAGGCCGGGTGGCCTTGGCCGCGCCCGTCCAGTCTGCGACTTCACCCCGGACATCTGCCGCGGAGATTCCCAATTCGCGTGGCCAGTGAATGGTCAGTGGAGAGCAGCGAGCCGTCGTAGCCGCCGTGCCAGACATGTGATCGCGCGCCCGTGACCAGCACGTTTGGAACGACCGGACGTGACGGGCGGGGTGTCGCCGTCCTCCTGAAGCGGGTGTCGCGCGTTCGAATCGCGCCGGGGGCACTTGTATCGCCGCAGGTCGGACCCGGTGTTTTTCTGGTGGGTGCGATTGTTCGAGGCGCTGAAGGGCCCCGACCTTGAGGACAGCGGCCCACCGTCAGCCGAGACGGACGAGCGCCAAAGTACGATTCCGCAGTCGCAACAATACGGATGATGCATCGCGAAAATACGGACGCAGCTGCGCGAATGTACAGACTGGGTTAGGCTGGGTTGGTGGTTGATCTCCTTCCTCGCAGGACCGTGGGTGTGGGGCGCGAACTTCTTTCGGTGTTCCCGGCGGTCGTGATCCAAGGGGCACGCCAGGTCGGGAAGAGCACGCTCGCACGGCAACTTGTCGAGGACCGGACTTCCGTGGTGGTGAGTCTGGACGACCGGCGGACTCGGGATGCGGCCGCGGCTGATGAGGTGGCGTTCGTCGAGCAGTGCCCCGACGGGGTCCTCGTCATTGATGAGGTCCAACGAGAGCCTGAGCTCATGCTGGCGATCAAGGCCAGTATCGATCGGGACCGCCGGCCCGGCCGGTTCTTGCTCACCGGGTCTGCGGACATGCTCACGGTGAAGGGCCGAACCGATAGTCTGGCCGGCCGTGCAGCAACGCTCCGCCTGCGGGGTCTGAGTCAGGGTGAGCTCGCCGGGCACCCGGAGGACTTCGTTGCGTGGCTTCTTTCCGGTGCACCACACCGGTTCGCCACGGAATGGAACCGGGCCCGCTACGCCGCGGCCATGGCCCAGGGCGGATACCCCGATGTCCGAGACCTCGGCCGCAGACTTCGCCACGCCTGGCTCGACAGCTACTTCGATCGGGTCCTGGAACGTGATGCACCCCTGCTGCCCTCGGGGGGCCAATCCCGGCGGTTGCGGTCGGTGCTGACCCTGCTGGCTGCGAACCAGGCCGGCGAGTTGGTCAAGGCACGCATCGCCGACGGCGCCGACATCCCCCGCAACACCATCACGGCCTACCTTGACGTGTTGCGTTCGGTGTACCTGGTGGACGAACTGCCACCGTGGACAAGGAACCTGACCAAGCGAGAAGTCGGGCGGCCGAAGGCGTTCGTCGGGGACTCGGCCCTCGCGCTCCGGCTGAACCGAGTGACCGAACAACAACTGCTGCCGCTGACCTCGGACGCCATCGGGGGCTTGTTCGAGGCCTTCGTGGCCAGCGAGTTGCTCAAGCAGCAGTCCTGGAGTGATGAGGATTACCAGCTGTTCCACTTCCGAGACCGCGACGGCGCCGAGGTCGACCTCGTCATCGAACTCGATGATGGACGGATCATCGCAATCGAGGTCAAGGCCTCCTCGACCTACCGGTCAGAGCACTTCGCCGGCCTCCGCTTCCTCAGGGACAGTCTCGGCGACCGGTTCATCGCCGGGGTCGTCGTCGGGATGTCGGACTCCGGCTACCAGTACGCGGACCGCCTGTACGGCTTGCCCGCGGCCGCGCTCTGGCAATCGCACACCTGACCAGCGCATTTGGAGTGATCGGAGGTGTCCGAGTGGGTGTCGCAGTCCTTCCAAAGCGGGTGTCGCGCGTTCGAATCGCGCCGGGGGCACCAGAGCACCATCGCCGGTCATGACCCCTACGGCGTGCAGCGTCTCGTGGTCTTCGGGTCGGCTGTTGCCGACCGGTTCGACGAGTCCTCCAGCGATGTCGACTTCCTGGTCGAGTTCCGCGACGACGTGGCGGACCGTTTCGACGCCTACTTCGGTCTGAAGGAGTCACTTGAGGTCATGCTCGGCCACCCGGTGGATCTGGTCTCCCGCGCCGCCCTGAAGAACCCCTACTTCGCCGCATCCGTCGAGGACACCGGGCGGGAGCTGTATGCAGCCTGAATCCGCCGGGATGCTCTGGGGCGTGCGCCGGGCCGCGGGCTGATCACCGAGTTCGTGGCGAACCGCACGTGGGAGGAGTACCAGCGCGATCCGATGGTGCGCTCGGCGGTGGAGCGGCAGTTCCTGATCACCGGTTCGCGAATGTACAGGCTGAGGCTGGGCGAGGCGCAGGGTGGCGGGGGCCTTATGAAGCGCTGATCGTGAGCACGAGAGGTTCCGTGCCGGCAAC
>RZYE01000047.1 GCA_009930425.1 Actinomycetota bacterium
CGCCGCCCGGTCCGCGAGCATGCGGTTGTAGGCCTCGAGCTCGGCCTCGCCGGTGCGGTCCGCCTGGCGGTCCAGCCGGACGGCCACCTTCTGGTCCGCGCGCGCCCACATCATCGCCATGATGACCGCGAGCACGAGGGTGGGTGCCTCGCCGATCCCCCAGGTCACGAAGCCGCCGATCTGCTGGTCCTTCAGCGCATCCACCCACCAGGTCAGTCCGAGCCGCCCGAAGTAGTCCGCCGCCAGCAAGGCGTTGAGGCTCGCCAGGGAGAGACCGAAGAACGCGTGGAACGCCATCGTCGCGAACAGGAGCACGAGCCGCACCGGGTAGGTCGGCCGGTCCACCCCGGGGTCCACCCCGATGATGACGTTGGCGAACATGTACCCCGCGAGCGAGAAGTGCACCACCATGAGCACGTGCCCCACGTGGGTGGTGAGCGCGATCTCGAGCAGGTCGGTGTAGTAGAACACGAACAACGAGCCCGCGAAGTTCACCCCCGCCACCCACGGGTTCGCCCAGGCCGCCGCCCACCGCGAGTGCAGCAGCGCCAGCAGCCACTCGCGCGGCCCGCGGGAACCGTCCCGCCGCGCCGGCAACGCCCGTAGCGCGAGCGTGATGGGCGCGGCCAGCGTCCAGAACACCGGGACCAGCATCACGAGCGTCATGTGCATGACCATGTGCGCCGAGAACAGCAGGATCCCGTACACGAACGGTCCCCCGTTGGTCACCCACGTGAACACCGCCCACGCCACCACCCATGAGATCGTGCGACCCACCGGCCACCGGTCCCCCCGCTGCGTCACGCGCCGGACCCACGCCAGGTAGACGACGACGGCGCTCGCCGCACCCACCAGGTACAGGGGGTCGGGGTGCCACTGCGTGAACCACGTGGCCACCGTGGGGAGCGGGGGCTCGGGATAGCCGCTCAGCTCGAACACCGCGGACGGGTCCACCACGGCATCCTGCGGCACGGGGGGAGCCGAGGAGCCGAGCACCACGGCGAGCCCGCTGATGGCCCCCATGACGAGCACCTCGACCCCGGCGAGGCGCCAGAAGAGTCCCGGCCGGTCGGGGAGCTGCGGGATGGTGCGCTCGCGGTGCAGCCATCCCATGACCCCGAGCCCTATCCAGAGGAGGATCTTGAGGCCGAGGATCGCGCCCCAGCTGGTGGTGAACAGCTCGATCGGCGAGTTCAGCCGGATCACGGAGGAGAAGACCCCGGAGACCCCCACGAGCGCGAAGCACCACAGCGCCAGCGCGGAGTACCGTCGGGCGGCCCGCGGGAGTTCGGCCCCGAGGCGCTGGACCACCACGCCCAGGGTGGCCAGCCCACCCACCCATAGGGCGAGCGGAACGAGGTGCAGCCACATCGAGGAGACGGCCAGGTTGTGGGCCACGGCGCCCTGGGAGTGCCCCGTCAGGGCGATCGGCACGAGCGCCACCGCGCCCAGCGCAGTGGTCCAGGCGGCCATCGTCATCCCGGCCGTGGCCACCGCGAACAGGGAGACCACCGCTGCCAGCACCGTGGCCCAGAAGTATGCGATACCGAGCTCGGTGGCCGTGAGGAACACCCTGAGTTCCTGGCCGAAGGTGGGGGAGTCGAGCGGGCGTCCCCAGATCTGCGCGTAGCCGAACACCACGTGGGCCACCTGTGCGAGGGTCCAGGTCACGGCGCTCACGGTCCCGATGCGCGCGGCGAGGGACCACGCGGGGGAGGCCTGCCGCGAGCGCGCACCCCGTCCCGGTCCGGCCACCACGAACGTGCAGATCCCGAACGCCCCCACCGTGAGGAACGCCGCCACCCGCGCCACCACCGTGGCCACCGGCAGTCCCCAGCGCACGAGCGTCCCCGGATCCACGAGTTCGCCCGGGCGCGCGGCCCCGGTGAACGCCAGGCCGGCGGCGAGTGCGATGATGGCGGCGGGCAGCACGCCCAGCAGCCAGACGAGTGCCCGGCCGGGGCTCCTTGCCGCCGTGCTCGTCACATACGTAGCCTAGTGCGCACCACCCCCGGCGGGGTGCCGGCGCCGGTGGGGGCGGCACGGCGGTTCCCCGGGGTCCGCACGGCGTACGAACGAGGGGACCACGGTGAACCAGACCGGTATCCAGCCCGAGGAGATGGAGCGCGCCCAGGCGCTGCTGGCGCGGGTCTCCGCGGTGTTCGACCAGCGGGTGGTCGGCCAGGAGCCGTTGCGCACCGCGCTCACCACGGCGCTGCTCTCCGGCGGGCACGTCCTCCTCGAGAGCGTCCCCGGCCTCGCGAAGACGACGGCGGCCCAGACCCTCGCGGCGGCCGTCTCCGGGACCTTCCACCGCATCCAGTGCACCCCGGACCTCATGCCGAACGACATCGTCGGCACCCAGATCTTCAACTACACCACCGGGGAACTCACCACCCAGTTGGGACCGGTGCACGCCAACCTCGTGCTGCTGGACGAGATCAACCGGTCCTCCGCGAAGACCCAGTCCGCGATGCTCGAGGCGATGCAGGAACGCCAGACCTCGATCGGTGGGGTGGTGTACCGCGTCCCGCAGCCCTTCATGGTGATGGCCACGCAGAACCCCATCGAGGAGGAGGGCACCTACGTGCTGCCCGAGGCCCAGATGGACCGGTTCCTCATCAAGGAGGTCATCACCTATCCCACGCCCACCGAGGAGGCGGAGATCCTGGACCGACTCGCCGACGGGTCGCTGGCCGCACCGCTCACCACCGAGCCGATCACGCTGGCGGATGTCGAGTTCCTCCAGGACGTGGCGAGCCGGGTGTTCGTGCACCGCACCATCAAGGAGTACATCGTTTCCCTCATCAACACCACGCGCGGTGGGGGCCCGCGCCCCCTGGCGAAGTGGGACGACCACGTGCGCGTCGGTGCCTCCCCGCGCGGCGGGATCGCGCTCATGCGGCTCGGCCAGGCCCTCGCCCTGCTGCAGTCCCGGGCCTACGTGGTGCCGGACGACATCCGCACCATGCGCTTCCCGGCCCTCCGCCACCGCCTCGTCCTCACCTACGACGCACTCGCGAACGACGTCGCCCCCGAGTCCCTCATCGATGCCGTGTTCGCGGCGGTTCCCGTGCCGTGACATGACCTCCCTGTCCCGGCTGGCCTCGCTGCGCGCACGGATCGAGCTCCCGGTGGTGCGCGGGGCCTCCGGCCTGCTCGAGGGCCGGCACCGGTCGATCTTCTCCGGGCACGGGCAGGACTTCGACGAGCTGGTCGAGTACCGCCCGGGTGACGATCCCAAGGACATCGACTGGAAGACCTCCGCCCGGGCCGGCCACCCCGTCATCAAGCGCTTCCAGAAGGAGACCAACCTGTCCATGGTGCTTGCCGTGGACACGGGCCGTTCGATGGCCGCCCTCACCCCGACCGGCGAGGCGAAGTCCGAGGTGGCGATCCTGCTCGCCGAGGTCCTCGCCTACCTCGCCCGCTGGCGGGGGGACCAGGTGGGCCTCGTGGCCGGGGACCGCGAACGCCTCCGGCAGGTTCCCCCGCGCCAGGGCACGCGCCACCTCGAGACGATGCTGCGCCACCTGGACAAGGACATGGGGCTGGACTCGCCGCCGTCGGACATGTCACGCGTCCTGCACCGCGTGCTGACGGCGAGCGCGCGCCGCTCCCTGATCGTGGTGATCACGGACGAGGCCCGGCCGGGCCCGGACTCGGAGATGGACCTGCGCCGGCTGCGCACCCGCCACGAGGTCATCGTGATGGCCGTGGCGGACATGCGCCCGACCGAACTGGTGGACAGGGCCGGAGTCGTCCTCGACGTCGACGGCGGCCCCCTGCCCCAGTTCGTCCGCCACGACCGGGCGATCCGGCGGGAGGCCGAGGAGGCCGTCGCGGCCCGCCGGGCAGCGGTGCGCGCGATGCTGCGCCGCCGGGGCATCGAGGTGGGGGTCGCCACGGGCACGGGCGACGCCGTCGACGCCCTCCTGGACCTGCTGCGGAGGCAACGCCATGCCCGGCATTGAGCCCCCTGTCACCTACGCGTGGTGGGTGCCGGCCCTCGGCGCCCTCCTCCTGGTCCTCGCCCTCGCCTGGCTGCTGTGGCTGCTCCAGCGGACCCGGCCGGCACGCCCCGACCGCCCCGACCCCCGGCGCGCGGTGCGGCGGGACTGGGGCGGCGCCGTCGCCGAGCTGCACGGCCGGTTCCTGCGCGGCGAGCTGGACCTGCGCGCCCTGCACCTCGCGCTCGCGGGCCTGATGCGGGACTTCGGCTCGGACCACACCGGCCGTGACCTGCGTCCGATGACCCGCGCCGAGATCGCCGAGGAACTCCCGAAGTCCGGCCTCGGGGAGCTGCTCGGGCGCTACGAGCAGCCGAGCTTCGCCCGTGACCCGCAGGTGGAGGCCCAGGAGTCCGTGGACCGCACGCTGGAGGTGATCTCCCGGTGGTGAGTCCCGGCCTCGTGTGGGTGGCGGTCGCCGTGGTCGCGGCCGGCGCCGCGCTCGGGTGGTTCCTGCGCGGCCGTCCCGCCGCCACGGCGCGCCGCTACGTGGCGAACTCGTCCTACCTCCTCGCCCTGCCGTCGTTCCGACGGCGGCTCCTGCGCCGGCGCCTCGGCGCGGGCCTCCTCGTTGCCCTCGTGGCGGCGACGACGGCGGCGGCCGCGCTCCTCGTTGGGCGTCCCGTCGACCGGTACGTCGAGGACGAGCGGATGGCGAGCAGGGACATCGTGCTGTGCCTCGACGTCTCGGGCTCGATGATCCCGTTCGACTCCGAGGTGCTGGAGGTGTTCGCCGAGATGGTTTCCTCCTTCCAGGGGGAGCGGATCGCGCTGAACATCTGGAACGCCACCACCCGGGTGGTCTTCCCCCTCACGGACGACTACGCCCTCGTCGAGCGGGAGCTGGCCGAGGGCGCGGAGATCCTGGACATCGACATCACGAACCCGTTCACGAGCGCCGAGAGGTTCCGCGCGCTCGAGCGGTGGATCGCGGGCACGGTCTCCTGGTCGGACGCGAACTCCTCGCTCATCGGGGACGGCCTGGCGAACTGCGCACTCTCCTTCGACCAGGCGGACACCGAGCGCTCCCGCACCATCATCATGGCCACGGACAACCAGGTTGCCGGCGTGCCCGTCTTCTCCCTCCCCGAGGCGGCGGCGTTCGCGGACGAGCGCGGCGCGCGGATCCACGGCCTCTATGCCGCCGGCATCCCGGACTCCTTCGCCCGCCAGGAGTACGAGGAGGTCGTCACCTCCCGCGGCGGGCTGTTCCACGAGCTGACTGACGCCGCCGCCGTGGAGGGGATCATCGCGGACATCACCGCCCAGCAGGCGGTGGAACTCCAGTCGGATCCGAAGGTGGTCGAGGTGGACCGCCCGGACCGGTGGCTGGGTGCGCTGGTCGCGCTCGTGGCGATGCTCGTGCTCGGGGCCTGGTGGGTGCGCCCATGATCCTCCGCTTCGCCTGGGACCCCGCCGTGCTGGGGTTCCTCCTCGTGGTGCTCGGGGGGTTCGCCGTCCACGGCATCGTGCGCGGGGGTGCCGACGGCACCCGCCCCGCCTGGTGGCGGCGGCTCGGCCTCGTGGTGGCGACCCTCGCGATCGGCGCGACCCCCGCCGTCGTGGCGTCCTCGGAGCAGGTCACCACCAACGTGGAGGCGTTCATCGTGGTGGACCGCACCGGGTCGATGGCCGCGGAGGACTGGAACGGGTCCTCGCCGCGGCTCGAGGGGGTGCGGGCGGACGTCGCCGCCCTGACCGAGGTGTTCCCGGGGGCGCGCTGGTCGATCATCGGCTGGGACTCGCAGGCCAGCCGCCAGTTGCCGCTCACCACGGACGCCCGCGCCGTGGTCACCTGGGCGGAGACCCTCCGCCAGGAGCTGACGATGTACTCGGCAGGTTCCGCGATCGACCGCCCGGCCGCCACGCTCGCGGCCGCGCTGGCCGGTGCCGCCGAACGCAACCCCGCGAACGTCCGCCTCGTCTTCTTCCTCTCCGACGGCGAGAACACCGACGGCGACGCCTCCTCGACCGACGCCTCGGTCGATCCCTACCGTGAGCTGGCCGGGCTCGTCGACGGCGGCGCCGTGCTCGGGTACGGGACCGCGGAGGGCGGGCGGATGCGGACCTACGACGGGACCGCCAGGGACCAGCCCTGGATCCAGGACAGGACGGTGACCCCGCCGACCGACGCCGTCTCCCGGATCGACGAGGAGAACCTGGGCGAGCTGGCGAACGTGCTGGGCGTGACCTACCTGCACCGGACGGCGCCGGGCGGGCTGGACGTCCTCGCGGACGGCGTCGACGTGGAGACCATCGTGGAGGACGGCCGGACCACCGTCAACGTCTACCGGGACGTGTACTGGCCGTTCGCGTGGATCGTGGTGGCCCTGCTGGCCTGGGAGGCGTTCGACCAGGTCCGGGCACTGCGCGAGCTGAGGGGGATCCGTGTCACCGGCGCGTAGGCAACTGGCGTGGTCGCTCCCGGGGATCCTCCTCGCGGGGGCACTCGGCACGCTGCTCCTGCTCCTGTGGGTCTCGTCCGCCCTCGCCGCCCGGGCGTTCGACGCCGGCGACCTCGGTGGCGCGGAGGCATCCTACGACCGGCAGCGCGCCGTCACCCGCCTGTGGCCGGAGCCGTGGAAGGCGCCCTACAACCTCGGGACCGCCCGGCTCGCCCAGGGCGAGTACGAGGGGGCGGTCGAGCCGTTGCGGGACGCGCTCGCGCGCGTGCCCACCGCCGTCGCCGACGAGGAGGGCCGCCTCGACCCGGCCTCGCCGGAGTGCCGGGTGCGCTCCAACCTGGCGGGCGCACTGGAAGGGGGCGCCGCCGGAGCGGGGAACGAGCAGGCCGCGGCGTCCGCGCGCGCGGAGGCGGCGGACGTCATCGCGCCGTGCCGGCCGCCCGACGAGCCCGAGCCCGAGCCCACGCCGCCGCCGGACGAGCAGCCCGGCGAGCCGTCCCCCACTCCGACCCCGTCCGACCCCCGGTTGGAGGAACTGCAGGAGCGCAATGACCGGGCCCGCGAGGAGGCCGAGCTGGAACGGCAGGGCGATGACGGAGGCTTCGGCGGCGGCCAGAACTGGTGAGTCAGGCGCCCAGCCCGCGCAGCAGGAACTGCTCGGTGGCGTCGATGAAGCGGCTGCGTTCGGGATCCTGCGCGGGTGCGGGCCGGCCGGACACGCAGGCGTGGATGAGCCTGGAGACGGAGCGCACGTCCTGGTCGGGGATCAACCCGGCTGCGATGGCCTCGTTGAGGATGCCCTCGAGGTGCTCCTCGACCAGCTCCACATGGCGGCGGATGCGGCCAGCGGTCTCGGGGGAGACCACCCGGGTGAGGACGGGTCCGGGAGCGAAGTGGTAGTGCGGCTTCAGTTCGAACTGGCGGCGGATGTGGAGGCGCAGGCGGTCGAGTGGGGAGGCTGCGGAGCCGGCATCGTCGGAGAGGAGTGCCAGGTACTCCTTCGTCTCGTGCTCGATGAAGGCGATGAGCAGCGCCTCCTTGTCCGCCACGTGGTTGTACACGGCGGTGCGGCCCACCCCGGCCTCGGCCGCGATGTCCGCGAGGGTGATCGAATCGAAGCCACGTTCCGACATCAGGCGGGCGAGCGCATCGAACAGGCGAGTGCGCGTCACCTCCCGGTGCTCGGCGATCGTGGTCCCGATGATCTTGGGCATGGAGGTGATTCTGCCACTCGATCAGCAGTCCGGCTGGGCCGGGCCGTGGTGTATCGCCGTTCCCGGGCCTATCGTTGGATCGTCGAGGAGGCACCATGCCAGAACCACAGGACTCCGGGCGGCCCGCCCGCGACCCTGACGAGTACACCCCTTCCGTCCCGTGGGATGACAGCGGCGTTGCGCCCGCCGAGGCTGCTCCCGCCGCGGAGGTCGCGCCCGCCGCGGAGTCCGCAGCCGTGGAGGCCGCCCCTGACGATGGGGGTGCCACCAGCGTCGTGCCCACCGGGCACGACGGCGAGACCCGGGTCATGCCGAGCGGCTCTCCCTGGCGCCCGACCGCCCCTGCACCGGACACCACGCCGGGTGGGGCACCGGGTGAGGCCTGGACCTCGCCTGCGGCCGGCGGTCCCACGGTGCCCGCCATCCCGCCGTCGGGCAATCCCTGGGCCACCCAGCCGTCCGGCCAGCATCCTCCCGGTGGCAGTCCGCCGCCGGGTGCACCCTGGGGAACTCCGTACGCCGCCGCCCCCGGTGCGCCGGCGCCGCGGAAGCGATCGCGCGCGGCCCTCTGGATCGTGCTGGCCTCGGTGGTGGTCCTCGCGCTCGTCGGGGCGGTGGTGGCCGCGCTCGTCTCCCGCGGCCCGGACCTCGAGCAGCTCTACGCCCAGTGCGAGGCCGGCAGTCCCGGCGCATGCGACGACCTGTACCAGGCCGCCGAACCCGGCTCCCCTGAGGAGGAGTTCGGCCTGACGTGCGGCGGACGGTCCGAGGGCTTCGAGTCCTGCTTCGACGTGGACATGGACGTGCCCGCCAACTCGTGGACCGACGGCGGCGGGACGGATGATGGCGCCGGCGCCGATGACGGTGCGGTGGACGATGGCACCACGGATGAGGGCGGGACGACGGACGAGGGCACCACCGGCGACGGTGGTGGCGTGACCGACGAGGGTGGTACGGACGATGGCGGCGGCGCCACGGACGAGGGCGCGGACGATCTGGGTGGGGAGCCGTTCACCTACGGGGACGACGCCTACCTCGACGGGCTCTGGGACGCCTGCGCCGCAGGTGACATGGTCGCGTGCGACGACCTGTACATGGACTCCCCGTTCGACTCGGAGTACGAGCGCTTCGGTGACACTTGCGGCGACACCACCACGGGCGGTACCTGGTGCGATCCGGACTCGGATCGTTGACGGCGTGAGTCAGGGCCGACGGGCCACATTCCGCACTGCCCGGATGATGGGCAGGTCCGGCGCCAGCCAGGGCAGGGATTCGGCGTCGTCCAACTCCACCCAGGCCAGCTGGTCGTGGTCCTGGAGCGGGCGCGCCGCGCCGCCGTCGTCGAGCGCGCACAGCCACACCCGCATGGTGAGGCCGTGGAGGATGGGCCAGTCACCGCCGTCGGGAGCGGGGACGATCTCGCCGAGCCGCACTGTCACTCCCAACTCCTCGCGCAGCTCCCGCACCAGCGCCGCCGGCGGGTCCTCGCCGGGCTCCACCTTGCCGCCCGGGAGCTCCCACTGGCCGGCAAGCTCCGGGGGAGAGGAGCGCCGCGCCGCCAGCAGCCGGGACCCGTGCAGGATTGCGCCGGCCACCACGAGGCGGGGCCCGGCGCTCACGTGCCCGCGGCGCGCAGGCGCGCCCCCAGCTCGTCCACGGTGATGGACAGCAGCTCCGCCCGCGTGGACATCGTGGAACCGCCGCCCTCGGTGAAGGCAATGCCGCGCAGCGGGGAGACGTCCCGGGAGTCACGGCCCCACCCGAGGACCACGTAGCGGTCGTCGATGAAGGTGCCGTTGGCCGGATCGACGTGCACCCAGCCCGCTCCCGGGAACCAAGTGGCCACCCACCCATGGGCGGCATCACGTGGTTCGCCCGTGCCCGTGGGCTCCCGGTAGCCGGTGACGTACAGGGCGGAGAGGCCCAGGGCGCGCAGCGCCGCGAGCATGACGTGGGCAAGATCGTGGCACGCGCCGCTCCGGGTGCGCAGGACGTCGTCCAGGCCTGCGCTCGTGGGCTCCCGGTGCGTGAACTCCCGGTGGATGCGCCGGCTGAGGATCGCGACGGCGTGTGCCAGCGGCTGGCCCGGCGCGAAGGTGTCCAGCGCGAGCGCCTGGGCCGTGTCGGAGAGCGGGACGAGCTCGGATGGCAGGGCACCGGCGGTGACGTCGATGACCTGCGACGGTCCGGGGTGGCTGCCATCACCCGGCCGGCCTGTGGCGCGGATGCCGCGCACGAGCCCCGCAACCTGGTCCCAGGGGAGCTGGGGCAGGGTGGTGGAGTCCACGAAGGGCCGATCGACGGAGACCAGCGTCTCGGTCACCACCTCGAGGCGTTCGTGCGGCGAGGTCACGTGGAACCACGTGACGCGGTTCCCGGCCACGTCCTCGTGGGTGCTCTGCTCGTGCGGCGCGGGTTCCACCGCGAGCCGGGAGAGGTGCACCCGCTGCTCGTCGAGCTGGCGGGGGAGGAGCAGTGCCAGGCCGTAGGAGGACGCGACGGGCGCGGGGAATGACTGGAGGGTGCGGTGGACGAGGTGGAGGTGCTTCACGCCGGCCACCCGTCCGTTGCCCACGCGTTCGGACGGGGGCGAGCGAACCACGTGGCCGTGATCTCCTCCGAGAGCAGCCGCAGGCGCCACTGCACGGACTCGAGATCCTCGGCGATGCGCCGCTCCCCACCGTGCGTGACCTCATTCCACCGCAGCGGGGCCTCCGCGAGGATGTCCGCGATGTCCGCTAGCGTCATGGAGGCGGCCTCGGGAGTGGCGCGGAGGTGATCGAAGACCACGCTCAGCCTGTCGAGCTGGAACCTGAGCGACCGTGGGTTGTCCGCGTCCGTGAGGAGGAGTTCCCACGCCCCCGTCAGGCCGCCGCGCAGGTAGCGCCGCCGGTAGGTCGCCACCGACTCGTGAGCCGTGAGCGTGGCGTCGATGAGGAGCCGTTCCACCTCCGGGGGGTGCACCCGTCCGTGCGTGTCGGCGAGCGTGGCGACGACGCCGCTCGCCCGCTCGATCCGTCGCCCGGCCTCCAGGAGGTGCCAGCCCGCGTCACGCACCATCGACTCGTCCATGATCCCGGCGAGCGCCAGCAGGTGCGTGAGAATGCGGCCGAGTGGGACGCCGAGCCCCACGCCGTCGCGTTCGCCGTTGCGGCGCACCCTCGCGAGCTGGCGCTCGATCCCCGCGAAGGCGGGCCACGTGTCCTGTGACAGGAGGTCGGGCACGGCGAGCGCATGGCGGTGGGCCGTGGCGACGGCGTCGGCGAGCGAGCCCTCCGCCTCGCCGGCGACGACGTCCGGCAGGCCGCGGTCACCTCCCGGACCGTGCAGGGTGGTGAGGAGCGCGGTGAGCACGGCACGGCCAGTGGGATCCAGGGAACCGTCCGCGGACTGGCGGCCGTGGAAGTCGTCCCAGGCCTGGGCGGTCACGCGGAGCAGGCGCGCCAGCGACTCTGCCCGCTCGAGGTGGCGTCCGAGCTGGTACAGGTCCTCGGCAGCGCGGGGGGAGATGACCGGCGCGAGCCCGGGCACCAGCGATTCGGGCTCCTCGGCCGCCGCAAGCGGCTCGCGGGCGGCCACCCAGACGTCCTTTGCCGGGCGGGACCGCCCCTCCTCGACGTCCCCGACCCGGCCGAGCGCCCCGGGCATGACGGCCCAGCCGTCGCCGTCCGCGAGGGCGAAGGTGCGCAACGCCGTCGGCATCGCACTGACTCCCTCCGGCCCCAGGGAGGGCGCCTCGCTCGGCTCCACCGGCTCCTGGCCAACCCACGCCCACGGTTCGGTTGAGATGCGGGCGCACAGGTCGGCACGCTGCGCGATCGTGAGCTCGCGGGAGTCGATCACGGTGGACGTGGTGGTGGAACGCACCGTGAGGCGGTGGACGTTCGCGATCACGTGGGAACACATCGAGCGGTCGCCGCACCAGTAGGTGGCAACGGAGGGGAGGGCGAGCTCCTCGCCGAGGAGGCGCCGCGCGAGCCGGGGCAGGTAGGTGAAGAGCGCCGG
>RZYE01000319.1 GCA_009930425.1 Actinomycetota bacterium
ACGGGCTCGTCCAACCAGGACGCCTGCTTGCGAACCTCCCCGACCACGAAGGTCTCCAGCAGGTGACCGAACTCGGTGAGCGCAGCCGGATCCAGACCGGCAAGCTTTTCCGGGGTGAGCCGAAGCAGGCGGGCAGCCAACCCGGAGTCGACCACGTGCACCTTGGGTTTGACGCTGACTCGCGAGCGCAGCGTACTGCCCCAGGCCGGCAGGCGAACCACGAGGAACAGGTCCTCCAACAGTCGGAGGTGCCCCTCAACGGTGGCGCGACTGACGCCGATCGCCTCGGCCGCCCGGGACACGTTGAGCAGTTGCCCGGTCTGCGCAGTGAGGAACGCGAGCAGGTCAGCCATCGCCTGCCGCTCGCGGATCCTGCTCAACTCCAGCGCATCCCGCTCGATCGAGGCCCGCACGAAGTCGTCGAACCACCGGGCTCGGGCGGCACCCGTGCGGCGCAACGCCAAGGGCAACCCACCCGCGCACACGCGCTCCACGTAGTCGGCGCGGGTCGTCGTCGAGGCGGGAGCCTGCGCCACCATCGCGGCCGGGTCACGGGCCAAGCCCTCCAGCAGGTTCTCCCGCACCCCGGCCAACTCGCCCTGGGACAGGGGCCAGATGGTCAACGAATGCAGGCGGCCCGTCAATGCCTGCGCCGTGGCCGGCAACGCGTCCTGGCGGGTCGAACCGGTGATGACGGCGGTCCCGGGGAGGCTGCCCTCCCGGTTCAGCCGTGCCTTGATCGCGTCCAGGATGTCGGGCACCCGCTGGTACTCGTCGACGAACAGCGGTGTGGCGCGGGCCACCACCGCCGCCAGGTTGCCAGCCACGGCCTCCCGGACGTCGACATCATCCAGGTCCAGCACCGACCCACCGGCCTCGAGAGCAAGACCGCGCAACACCGTCGACTTGCCCACCGACCGCGGGCCGTGAAGTGCGATCACAGGCTCGACCGCGGCCAAGCGCGCCAGCAAGCCGCTTACCCGGCGTGCCACCAGTGACTCGAGGACCATGACGCCAACCTAGCAGACATGATCTCCGATACTATACATTCTTGAGCTACTCAAGTGAACACTTGTGAGCGCACGACGAGTGCGGGTGGCTGCTGCTGGCACGTCGGACGGATGCGGTCAAGGTCCACCTGGCGGTCATCCCAGGTGACGGCGCAGTCGGCGAGATTTCGCCGAGACTCCTCAGGGATCGGCGACGGCGCCTCGGCGGCTGGCGCGTGCCGCCCCGGACGTGCGCGCTGCGCGTACTCGTGTGACCCCTTGGCCCAGGGTTCTGTGGGCACCACGTCCTGATCTCGTGGAGTGCGTGTTCGCGCAGTTCACCGCCCAGTCCGATGCAGTCGAGCGCCATCTGGATGGGCGCGACGAAGCGGACCGCTCCGTCCGTCCAGCGGACCAGCGGCGACCTCCAGATCGGAGCCGCAGGCGAGGAAGACCTCGCGCAAGATACCCATGGTGACCGGTCGGTGAAGGAGCGGGCCCCGAGATCCTGCAGTAGACCAATGGGCAGCGTCCGCGTCTGACTCAGAAGGCCGACGTGTAGTCCATCGGAGCTTCCATCACCTCGAGGATCGCCGACGCGTACCAGCGTTCCCGGCCTCCCCTGCCACGAGTCCCCAAACTGCGGAGCCACCCGCGGTCGACGGCGCTCCTGATGAGATTGCGCGCGCCCTGGTTCGTCATCTCCAGCTGAACCTGAACGGACCTCACGGTGACGAACGGGTTCCTCACGATGATCTCGACCAGGCGGGCGAGGTTCGACCGTTCCTTGATCGCTTCGCTGTGGTAGCTCTCGCGGATCTCCACGAGACGCCGCGATCGGGCAACGGCGTCACCGGCCTGGCTCTTCACCGCTTCGAGGAAGAACACCAGCCAGGCGTCGATGTCGCCCCTCTCGCGCACGCCCTGCAGTCTCTCGTAGTAGGCGTCGCGGTGTGTCTCGAAGTAGTTGGACAGGTACAGGAGAGGCATCGCCAGGCGATCGCGTTCCATCAGTAGGAGGTTGATCAGCAGCCGGCCAATCCGGCCGTTGCCGTCCAGGAAGGGATGGATGGTCTCGAACTGGTAGTGCATGAGTGCCGCCTGGATGAGCGGTGGGAGAGCCCGCCCCTCGTCATTGACGAAGACCTCCCAGTCCTGCATCAGTTCTGGCAAATGGGCGGGGAGCGGTGGCACGAAGACTGCGGTGTCCGGCGTCGCACCGGTGTGCCCCACCCAGACCGGTGTCCTGCGGAACTCGCCCGGTGACTTCTCCTCGCCACGGACACCGCGCAGCAGGGTGGCGTGCACCTGGAGCACCAGCCGCTGGGTGATCGGGAGGGTCTTCGCGAGTTCGTATGCCTGTGCGGTCGCCTCCAGGTAGCGTTCGACCTCTCCTGTGTCGTCTGTGCGCGACTCGTCGTCGATCTCAGCCTGCAACACGTCAGACAATGACGCCTGCGTC
>RZYE01000320.1 GCA_009930425.1 Actinomycetota bacterium
GCGTTCCTCCTGGGCGTGGTCGCGTCCTTCGACGCGCCTGCGCGGCAGACGTTCGTCGGGGAGATGGTGCCACCGGAGTCCCTGCCGAACGCGGTGGCGCTGAACTCCACGTCCTTCAACATCGCCCGGTTGATCGGGCCGGCGGTGGCGGGGTTCCTGATCGCCGCCGTCGGGACGGGCTGGGTGTTCGCGATCAACGCGGTGACCTTCGCGGCCACGATCGCGAGCCTGACCCTGATGCGACGCGGCGAGTTGCACCCGCTGCCGCACTCGCCGCGCGGCCGCGGCCAGGTGCGGGCAGGCATCGCCTACGTGCGGAAGCGCACCGACATCATGGTGATCATGCTCGTGGTGAGTGTGGTGGGGGCCATGGGCCTGAACTTCCAGCTCACCTCCGCGGTGATGGCCACCGAGGTGTTCGGCAAGGGCGCCGAGGAGTACGGCATCCTCGGCTCGGTGCTGGCGATCGGCTCGCTCACCGGGGCGCTGATCGCCGCGCGGCGCCGGCACCCGCGGGTGCGGATCGTGATCGCGGCCGCGTTCGCCTTCGGCGTGGTGTCCGGGCTGATGGCCATCGCGCCCACGTGGGAGCTGTACGTGCTGTCCTGCGTGCTCGTGGGGTGGACGTCCCTGACGATGATGACCTCCGCCAATGCCACGGTGCAGATGACCACCGAACCCGGGATGCGTGGCCGGGTGATGAGCCTCTACATGATGGTGTTCCTCGGGACCACGCCCGTGGGCTCGCCCGTGGTGGGCTGGATCGCCGACACCTGGGGGGCCCGCTGGTCCGTGGGGGCGGGTGCGATCGCATCCATCCTCGTGGCGGTGCTGGCCGCTGCGTGGGTGGGACGGTCCTGGCGCGTGCAGATCTCGTACTCCCTGCGGCGTCGGCCCTTCATCGTGGTCAGCGGCCCCACCGAGCGCTACGCGGTCGAGATGGCGGAGCGAGCCGCCGCCGGACAGGTCGAGGAACGGGCGTAGCGGCGGACGACGGCGTTCGTGCGGCGTGGGTGCGCCGCGGGGGCGGCGCGCGGGGTGCCGGTCTGGCGGCGGCTCTTGAGCCTGTCGTACCCCAGTGGCAGGCTCGGCACATGCAACCTCGCACCTTCCAGGTCACGTTCGACGCCCACGACCCCGCGGCCCTGAGCCGTTTCTGGGCGGACGCCCTCGGCTACGAACTCGACTCCCCACCTGACGGCTTCGACTCCTGGCCCGCCTTCCTTGCTGACCGCGGCGTCCCCGAGGAGGAGTGGAACAGCGCGTCGGCGCTCCACGACCCCACCGGCGCGGGACCACGGCTGTACTTCCAGCGCGTGCCCGAGTCCAAGATCGCCAAGAACCGCGTCCACCTGGACATCCGGGCCGCCCCCGGCCTGCGCGGCGACGAGCGCATGGCCGCTCTCGAGGCGGAGTGCACGCGCCTCATCGAACTGGGCGCCACGCGCTTCCGCCGCTTCGAGCCGGACGACTGGGCGTCCCTCGGCTTCATCGTCATGCAGGACCCGGAGGGCAACGAGTTCTGCCTCGATTGACGGCGACGACGGCGCGCCCCACCCGCGGACGGGCGGCGCGCGCCGTCGTCGGCGATCAGCTCAGGCTGTCCAGCGTGGCCTGCAGCATCCCGCCGATCGTGTCGGCGACGTCCTTCATCGCGTCGTTGCCGGTGAGCTCGTGCATCGTGGCTGGGTCGATGGCCTCGACGATCGTCTGCTCGCCCGCGGCCCGGACCACCACGTTGCAGGGCAGCAGCACGCCGATGGACGGCTCCGCCTGCACCGCCTTGTAGGCGTTCGGCGGGTTGCAGGCCCCGAGGATGACGTGCGGCGGGATGTCGACGCCGAGCTTCTTCTTCAGCGTGCCCGCCATGTCGATCTCGGTGAGCACCCCGAATCCCTGGGCGGCGAGGGCCTCCCGGGTGGCCGCGAGGGTCTCGTCGAATGGCCGTGCGACCGTGGTGCTGAGGGCGTAGCCCATGCGTGTCTCCTTCCGAAGCCGTCGCGTCCCGACGGCGCTCCCTCACCTCAACCCCGTGACTCCCGCCACAATTCCCGCGGACTCGCCAGGGTGCGTGCCGCCGGATCGGTCAGCCGAAGTTGTCCTCGTACAGTTCGACGAACCGCTGGTAGCGGCGGTCGTACTCCTTGACCCAGGACCGCGTGGGCACGATGGTGTCCCCTGCCTCGGGCTCGGCGCGCGGGACGTTGGGTGCCAGCGTCTCGAGGGCCATCAGCGCGCTGCCGCGCAGGGTGGTGCGCTTCAGGCTGATCGGCACCAGTGGCTTGTCGAGCGCGTTCGCCACCACGGTGAGCCAGGCCGGCAGCAGTTGTGCGATCGTCCCGGCGGCCACGATCCGTTCGATCCCCGGCGCCACCGTGTCCAGTTGGTCCACCACGCGCCGGTAGCTCAGGGCGACGCCGTCCATCGCCCCGCGGTAGAACTCGGCG
>RZYE01000321.1 GCA_009930425.1 Actinomycetota bacterium
CGGAGCACGGCATCCTCGACCCGTCCGAGGGCACCGGTGAGCTGCTCCCGCCCGCCGTCCCTGGGCCGTCCACCGAGCCGAACCTCGCCCGCCGGGTCACGCTCCCCGGCACCTGACCGGTTGCTCCCGCCGGACCGGCTACTCCCAGCGGAACGCCCGGACGGCGATGACCCCGAACACCACCGTGTAGCCCACGATCAGCAGGAGCGGCCGGGTGGCCGGGAAGTCGCCTGCCATGGTCGCGTTGAAGGCCTCCACCGCGGCGCCGGTGGGCGCGAGGCGGGAAATGGTGGCCAGCGTGGACGGCATCGCCTGCTGCGGGAACCACAGTCCAGCGAAGAAGGCGAGCGGAAAGAACAGGGCGTTGCCGATCGCAGCCGCAGCCCGCCCCGTCCGTGCGACGGCCGCGACGGACAGGCCGATGGCGAACAGGCACGCGGTCGCCAGGAGGAGGGTGAGGAGGAAGCCGGGCCAGTGCTGCGGCAGCGGCAGGTCGAAGGCCAGAGTGCCGATACCGGCGATCAGCCCGATCGCGAGGAGCGCGGAGGCCAGGTTGACCACGAGTTGCGCTCCCAGCAGCCGCGACGGTGGCACCGGCGTGGTGGACATGCGACGCAGCACGCCCAGCTCACGGTAGGAGGCGAGTGCGGCGGGCAACCCGACGAGGCCCAGCATCGAGAGGGAGACCAGGACGAGGATCGGCGCATAGGCGTCGAAGATCGTCATCGTGCCGTATCCCGGGATGGGCTGCTGGAAGGCGGGGATCAGGCCGAAGACCACCACGAGGATCACCGGCATCGCCACTCCCCACACGAGTGCGATCGGCTCGCGCAGGGTGAGCCGTGCCTCGGTGAGGACGAGCTGCCGGAACGCGCCCCGCGGCACCCGGCCGGTCGCCGTCGTCGTCACGGTCATCGCACCTCACTCTCCTCGGCCTCCGGGCGGATCCGGTGGCCCGTGAGATCCAGGAAGGCGTCCTCGAGGGTCGCGACGTCCACGCGCACGTTCCGGGCACGGACGCCGACGGCGTCGAGGGCGAGGACCACGTCGGTCACCACGTCATCTGTGCCGGTGACCACGATCTCCTCCCCGCGGCGCTCCAGGCCGTGCACCGCCGGCAGATTCGTGAGCACACGGTCCTCCACCTGCCCCGAGGGGCGCAGCCGCATCCGCGTGCCGCCACCGACCGAGGCGGCGAGTTCGGCGGGGGAGCCGGCGGCCACGAGGCGACCGCCGTCGATCATGGCGACGCGGTCGCAGAGCCGTTCCGCTTCGTCCATGAAGTGCGTGACGAGGACGATGGTGACGCCCCGGGCCCGGACGCGTTCGATGAACTGCCACGTCTCGCGGCGAGCCTGCGGATCGAGGCCGGTGGTGAGTTCGTCGAGCACCGCGACCTCCGGGTTCCCGATGAGGGCGAGCGCGATGGACAGCCGCTGCTTCTGACCGCCCGAGAGTCGCCCGAAGTAGCGGCCGAGGATCTCCCCGAGGTCCAGTGCTGCGACGAGTGCCGGAACATCGGCGCGCTCGGCGTGGAACGAGGCGTACAGCGCGAGCGCCTCGTGCACCTTGATCTTGGCCGGCAGCGCACTGCTCTGCAACTGCATGCCGACACGCTCCCGGATTCGTTCCCGATCCGTCCGCGGGTCGAGGCCGAGCACGTGGACGGCGCCGGAGTCGGGGATGCGGAGGCCGGTCACGCATTCGACGAGCGTGGTCTTGCCGGCTCCGTTCGGACCCAGCACGCCGAAGATCTCCCCACGCTCCACCGTAAGGCTGACGTCATCGACGGCGACCACCGGCCCGTAGACCTTGCGGAGCCGTTCGATCTCGATGACGGGCACCGCGCCAGCCTACTCTCGCGCGTCCGCGACCGGTCAGGCGAACGGGTTGAGCCAGTCCACACCTCGAAAACGGGCGAAGTCGCTGTCCCCGGAAACAACGGGGACGCCGTACTGCACCGCGAGTGCCGCGAGCTGGGCGTCCGGAACCAGATTGCCGGTGACGGCGTCCCGATCGAGGATCTCCCGCAGGATGGACCACGTCGAGATGGTCACCTCCGGGACCCAGGCGGCAGGTGCGTTGACCCAGTCGTCCACGAAGCCCGCCGCGGCGGACGCGGTGAGCGGTGTCCCCATGATCCGGGGGTGCGTGGAGATCCGCAGGAAGGCGCCGAGGCTCTGCCACGGCAGCCCCACGCGCCGGTCGCCGTTCAGGTGCTCACGCAGGAAGGCTGCGGCGAGGCGGTGGTGCCGCGCGGTGTCGTCGACGGCGTACAGCAGGACGTTGGCGTCGATGATCACTCGTGGTCCAACAGGTCGAGGACCTCGCCAATGTTCGTGACATCGATCCTGGCGTGCAGCGAGGCGGTGCGCTGGACGAAGGGACGTGTGGGCTGGCGCGCGCTCATGCCGCGGCGGGCGAGGACGTTC
>RZYE01000322.1 GCA_009930425.1 Actinomycetota bacterium
GCGGTCCTCGCGGTCCACCTCCCGCTCGACGACGAGGCGCGGGCGCGTCTCCTCGCCGCTGCTCGAACTCACCCGAGAAGTGTAGGCCGACGACGCCGCTGCACCGCACCCGCCGGCCCGCCCGCCCTCGGCGGTCGCCCCGCCGTCGCCCACGCGCTTGGCCGCGCCCACGCGAGTCGCCGTGCTCGTGCGGGACACTGGGAGCGTGAACGTCCCGACCGATGGCCTCGTCCTCCTCGCCGCGACCCCGATCGGCGACACCGATGACGCCCCGCCCCGACTCCTGCAGGCGCTCGAGTCCGCCGACGTGATCGCCGCCGAGGACACGCGCCGGTTCCTGAACCTCGCGGGGCGGCTCGGCGTGAAGGTGTCGGCGCGGGTGGTCTCCCTCTACGAGCACAACGAGGCGGCCCGCGCCGCGGAGCTCGTGGCGGCGGCGGGGGAGGGCAAGTTCGTGGTGGTGGTCTCCGACGCGGGGATGCCTACGGTCTCGGATCCGGGCTTCCGGCTGGTGCGCGCCGCCATCGACGCGGGCGTGCGTGTCTCCGCCCTCCCTGGGCCGTCCGCGGCGCTGACGGCCCTCGCGGTGTCCGGGATCGCATCCGACAGGTTCTGCTTCGAGGGCTTCCCGCCGCGCAAGCGCGGGGACCGCCGCAAGGCGTTGACAGCGCTCGCCGGCGAGCAGCGGACGATGATCTTCTTCGAGTCGCCGCGGCGTGTGGGGGAAACGTTGGCGGACATGGCAGCCGCGTTCGGGGAGGGCCGCTGGGCCGCGGTGTGCCGTGAGCTCACCAAGACGCACGAGGAGGTGCGCCGCGGGTCGCTCGGGGAACTCGCGGCTGACCTGGCCGACGGTGTGCTCGGGGAGGTCACGATCGTGGTGGCCGGCGCGGAGGGGAGGGCGGCCGATCCGGTCGCGCTCGTCGCTCGGGTGCGCTCGCTCGCCGACAAGGGGATGCGGCTGAAGGATGCCGCCGCCGTGGTCAGCGAGGAGACCGGTGTCTCACGCCGGGAGCTCTACGAGGCCGCGCTCGAACGCTAGGCGACCGCCTGCTCCGAGGTCACGAGCTCCACGCCCGCAGCCTGCATTGCCTCCCGCGCGGCTTCCCCGAGTTCCGGCGTGACCGGGACGGTGAGGTCCGCGAGGACGCGGGTGCGGAGTTGCTCGCGCACCGCGTCCAGGGCGGTCTCCTTCACGCAGTGCGACTCGGCGATCCCCACCACGTCCACGTCTGTAACGCCGGCCAGCGCCAGCAGCGCGGCAAGGCTGTTGCCGGAGGGGTCCACGCCCTCGAAGCCGGAGTAGGCCGCCGCGTACTGGCCCTTCTTCACCGACGCGTCGGGGCGCACCTCTCGCAGCGCTGGGTGCAGCTCAGCCTCCGCAGTGTTCGCAACGCCATGTGGCGGCCACGTGTCCACGAAGTCCGGGTTCTCGGAGAAGTGCGCCCCCGGGTCGATGTGCCAGTCCTGGGTGGTGACGATGAAGTCGTAGTCCGTGCGGTGGTCCGCCACGAAGCGCGCGATCTCCTCCGCCACGGCGTTCCCGCCCTCGACGGCGAGTGTGCCGCCCTCGCAGAAGGTCGGCTGGACGTCCACGATGATCAGTCCTCGTTTCATGGGGTCCATGGTAGGTCGGCATCCTGCCGGAGGGGAGGTGGGGGAGCATGCCGGATCCGTCTGTCCGCCGCTTACGGGGGCTGCGCAGCTCGGACCGCTCCGTTCGCCACGCATGTGATCCCCGTTTCGTGTCACGGGCTGAAAGGCCTTAGGGCGTGACGGCTTCTCACATCGTGGAAAGCGTGGGCTGGTGCGCGGCGTGTCCACAGGGCGAGACAGCGTCACGGGTTCAGGGCACTCGGCCCGTGACATCTTTCGAGAGGGTGGTTGACACTCGCCCGGAGTCCCGACGCCCCGGCAACGACCTCCTCCGGGAGCGCGGGCTTGTGGCCGGCGTCGCCAGGAGGAGACTGGGCTCATGCGGATCGTCATCGCGCCGGATTCGTTCAAGGAGTCGCTCTCCGCGCAGGCGGCCTGTGCGGCCATCGCCGCGGGCGTCCGCCGGGCGCTGCCGGACGCCGAATGCGTCTCCGTACCCATGGCGGACGGTGGGGAGGGCACGGCGGACGTCCTCCGTCAGGCGCTCGGCGCCGAGTGGGTGCACGCCCCTGCCGTGGATCCCCTCGGCAGGCCGCTCACCGGCCGGTACGCGTGGCTGGAGTCTCGCGGCCTCGCGGTGATCGAGATGGCCGAGACCAGTGGGCTGGCCCTCCTGCGCCCGGAGGAGCGCGATCCGCTCCGGACCACGAGCCGCGGATTCGGCCTGCTCATCGCCGACGCCCTGGACCGTGGCGCGAGCGAGCTGATCCTCACGATCGGCGGTAGTGCCACCAATGACGCGGGTGCCGGCGCCCTCCAGGCCCTCGGCGCG
>RZYE01000323.1 GCA_009930425.1 Actinomycetota bacterium
CCACGAAGGTGCCGAGTTCGGCTCGCTCCCGCGCGCCGAGGCGGCCCGGCTCGCGAGCGGGCCGCAGCCAGACGCCGGCCGCGTACAGGCCATAGCCCGTCACGAGGGGTGCGAGGTAGAGGCCCGGCAGCTGGACGAGTAGCACCGCGACGAGGAGTCCCACCATGATGGCGGCGGCGGCCGCCTCCCACCATGTCGCACGGGCTATCTGCCCGCGGCCGAAGCGGATGCCACGGGCGAGTTGGTAGGCGGAGAACGCCACCACGAGAGCGGCCACCCAAGCGGAGTCCACCACCGACACGTCGAGGACGAGGCGGGCCACGGCGGCCACGGCGACGGCAAGCACAACGGTGATCGCCGCCGTCGTCCGGGTGAGGTGCCGCTCATAAGCAGCGGCGCGCCCGGGCTCTCCAGCGCCCAGCGAGCGTGCGACGAACAGAGATGCGGATTGGCCGGCGGCGGACGGCCAGAGCAGGCTCGCGGTGGTGGCAAGCGAGAGGGAGCCGCGAATCAACCCCAGGGCGTCAGGGCCGCTGATCCTGCCAACGAGTAGGGAGACAACGAACTGCGCACCCCCGGAGAGGAGGATGCCCAAAGTTGACAGCCCAGTATCACGGGCCAGTCCCGGACGCCGCTCAGTCACGGAGAACGGCTGGATTTGCGGGCGCGGTCAGCCCACTGCTCGAGCAGCTCCACGAACTCGTGGCCGTCTCGGTTCCAGTCGTGGGCCGCAGCGGCCGAATAGGCGTTGGCCGCCAAGCGCTCCCGCTCGCCGCGGTCGGCGTCGAGGCACCGGATGGACTCGATGACGGCGCCGACATCGCCGAAGGCCACAACCAGACCCGAGTCGGTGGACTCAACGAGCTCCCTGGACGCCGCGTTCGGCGTGGTGATGGAAGGCACGGCGTGCGCCATGTATTCCATCACCTTGGTGGGTTGGGAGTGCTGGTAGTTCGGCTCGTCGTGCAGCAGGCTGAGCCCCGCGAGTGCGCCGGGGAGACGGGCAAGCGCAAGGTCGTTTGGGACGAAGCCGCGGTAGTGCAAGTTGGGGAGCCGGGCCGCCGCGGCCCGGATGGCGTCCTCGACGTCGGCCTTCGCGTTGCCGATGAGCTCCACAGTCACGCCGGGAAGAGCCGCGGCGATCTCGATCAGCTCCTGGGCACCTCGGGCCCACGTGAGGCTCCCGATGTAGACGACGCGCGGCTGGTCCTCCGCCGGCCATGGGCCGCCCGGACGTAGGCGGACCGAATTCGGCACCACGGGGTGGCGGCGGCGGAACCTCCCTTGATAGGCCGTTTCGGCGAGGAGCAATTCGAAGGCATGCTCAGCGACGAGCTCGGTGCCGTGGATGAGACCGGCCACAGCCCATCGAAGTGCCCCGGGAAGCGGAAGCATGGCCACCTGTGCAGGCACATCCTCGTGAACGTCCCAGACGGCCACCGGACGAGGCCACCTGGAGGGCAGCCGCGCAGCGGCGAGAGCAGGCAGCAACTCGGGGTCGTGGACGAGGATCACGTCCTGCTTGGCCCGTTCACGGAGAACGAGACGGCAGGCGGCCAGCACGGCGGGGATGCGGCGTAACAGGTTGCCCTCGGAACGGGGGACGTTCTTGGTTCGGGGCTCGCGGGGCGGGATGCAGCCAAAGGCCTCGAACGGGGCCGCGTAGGTGACGTGGTGGCCGTGCTCGCAGAGGGCCGCGATCTCGCGGTGGAGAATGCGGGCGTCCCCGGGCGGGTGGGCGACCGTCACCACCAGGACGCGCGCCATCCGTGCCATCTGTCGAACATGTCGCGATTGTACAGGTGAACGGTTCCGGCTCAGGTGCCGGTCGGTTCCGTTGTGCAACAACGGTCCACGTCAGCAGATCTCTGCAAAGGTTGGCAACCCTGATTGGTGCGCGCGGTTCAAGCGCGAGAGCAGCTTTGGCTGAACCGAAAGCTGGGGTTCGATCCACATAGATCGAACCCCAAGCAATCACCACATCCAGCGGAGTCACCGTGGCATTCGAACAACCGAAGCGTCCGAGTGTAACAGGCTGAACACACTCTACCCCACATCCGCAGTTCTGTGCAGGGCGAGTTTTCGTGGGCATCCTAACATGGAGCAGCACTACGGTAGCTGTTGCTCCACTCGGGGCATTCCCCACTTGGTCCACACCGTACCGTGGCGGTCAGCAGTCGCGACCAGGTGCTCCGTCGGACACGGCGCTGGAGCCACCGATCACGAATTCCACTGTGGGGTCCAACTCACTCAGGAGGTCCTTGATAGTCAAGGGGGCGCACGAGGTCTTCACGATGAGTACGGGCGCACCCTTCTCCGCCGCCGCAGAACTCGCGCTCAGAGCGTCCGGCCACGTGACTCCTGTGGCGTGGAACACCCCACTCGTGCTGTCCCACAACCGCTCCACCAGCAGGGCCG
>RZYE01000324.1 GCA_009930425.1 Actinomycetota bacterium
TGCCGCGAACAAGAGACATTGGTCCCCGGCGCCGACCCCTTCCTCTGGACACGGCGTCGGCCAACTTCGTCTACCTCACCGCCACGCTGGACGCGGCGATCTGGGGCGCGGAGCTGGCGGTGGGTGACGGGCCCGGCAGGATCTTCCGCGTGGAGCCCACGGGCCCCATCGAGGACGATCCCAACCTCACCAACACCCGCTTCGTCGGCAACCCGACGAGGTCCTACCGCACCCGGTACGCGCTCCGGGTGGTCGACGAGGTGCTGGACTGGGAGGGCCATCCGCCGGACGTCCTCAAGACGATGCGGGACCACCTCGCGGAGTTGAGACGTCAGGGCATCGAGGCGATCAACGACTGAGGCTCACGCCGGCCCGAGGACTGAATCGCCCTGGGAGACGGCCTTCCGCTTCAACTCCACGAAGATGGCGCGGGTCTCGGTGGCCCCGATGTTCTCGCCGCTGTGCTCCTGCGCCGGCAGCCAACGGGCCACCCCGGCCGGCAGGTCGACCTCCGTCGTCCGGCCGCCCGAGACGAGTCGCCGCCGGAAGGCACTGAGCGTGTACATCACGCTGTCGGGGTGCACGTGGGGCTGGGTGCGGTCGCCGGGCCGGTCGGAGTACTCGAGCACGCGGACGTCGTCGTTCTCGAAGATCACCCGGTAGAGCTCCGGGTTGGTCATGACCGGATCGTCGCTCATCGGGGACAGCTACTCCCGGGGTCTGAGCCCGCACAAGAGCTTCACCCCAGGTGATGCACCGTCACATCGACCGCGCCGCCGTCGAACACCGCGGACATGTACGTGTGGGTGGGCTGGCGCCGACGATCGGTGGGGGAGCCCGGGTTGAGGAGCCGCATTCCCCGGGGACTCACGCTGTCCCACGGGATGTGACTGTGCCCGAACACGAGGACGTCGGTGTCCGGGAAGCGGGCGTCCATGCGGCGCTCCCGGCCCTGGGCGGGGCCGGAGTCGTGGGTGACGGTGAGCCGGACGCCGTCAACGGTCACGTGCGCCACCTCGGGCAGGCGGGTGCGCAGGTCCGGCCCGTCGACGTTCCCCCAGCACCCCACGAGACGGCGTGCCCGCGCCTCGAGCCGGTCCAGGAGCGCGACGTCCGCCCAGTCCCCGGCGTGCACGACGACGTCGGCCTCGTCCACCGCCGCCCATACCTCGGCGGGGAGGTCGCGGGCGCGGGTGGGCAGATGGGTGTCGGAGATGAGGAGGATCCGGGCCATGCCCCATTCTGGCAAGTGCGCGTGGACCGCGCTGACGTTGAGTGTGCGCTGGTGCGTTGCACACCCTTCGCAGAGCGCGCGCTGGACGGTCGTTGACCCTATGCTTTTCGCGACGGCGCGTCGCGCCCCTCGAGAGGAGACTCCCCATGGCCCTTCCCACCGCCCCCGCCGGCTGGACCCGCTACATCGTCAAGGCGAAGTTCGCGATGGGCCGCGACTTCGCGGTGCTCGACCCGGCGACCGAGCAGCAGGTGTACTACGTCGACGGCAAGCTCGGCTGGCGTGCCCAGTGCGAGGTGCGCGATGCGGCCGACACCCCGCTCTACCGGATCCGCGGCAACCTGATGGGCATCCCGAAGGAGGTCACCATCAGTGACGGATCCGGCGCCGAGATCGCCCACCTCAAGGCGAAGCTCTTCAGCCCGATCCGCTCCCAGATGACGATCACCATGGCGAGCGGCGAGGAGTGGAAGCTCGTCGGCTCGGTCCTCGAGAAGGAGTACACCGTCACCGCCGGGGACCAGCCCGTCATCACCATCACCCAGAAGTGGATGACGGTGCGGGACCAGTTCGTCATCGACATCGGCCCCGGCGTGGACCCCGGCATCGCCCTCGCGATCATGTGGTCCGTGGACCGGTTCGTCGAGCAGCAGTAGTCCGCGACGAGGTCCGCTCCCGCCCACTCCGTGCGAAGTTGGGCGTGCGCCTCGCCTCACAGCCAGGGCGCACCCTCCCAGCGCTCCGACCACGGCCTGCGGCGCCAGTCCCGGCTCCTGCTCGTGCCGCTGCTCGAATGCCCGGGCAGGTCGAGGGTGCGCCACTCGTGCTGGCGGTCCGCGCCCTTCGCGGCGCGCAGGTCCCCGGCGAGGACGGCGGCGATCAGCTCGTCCACCTGCTCGAGCAGGCCGTCGCTACCCCAGTCGCAGGCGTCGCACCCGCAGTCCGGGACCAACTCGAGGTCGAACCCGGGCCGCCCGATCGCCACGAGCACGCCAGAGAGCATCCCGGCCGGCTGGGGCGACGCCGTCGCGTGCACGTACAGCGGGATCGTCCCGGGGCGGGGGGAGGCGAGCCGCCACGACGACGCGAGCGGCGCCCGCCACGAGGTGGGGGCGTCGTCGCCCTCGGGAATCGGGACCGCCTCGTACGTGGCGCCCAGCAGCGCCACCGCAGC
>RZYE01000325.1 GCA_009930425.1 Actinomycetota bacterium
GGTACGGCAACGGCGGGGAGCTGCGCAGTGGTCGGGTCCGAGGGGTCACCGTACGTCAGGTGGGCGGTGCCGTCCGGCCATACCTGGTTCTGCGAGCCCACGACGACCGTCCCCGCTGCGAGAGCCGCGGCTGCCGTGCCGGCCCCGTCGAGGCCGGTGGCGCGTACCACGGTGCCGTCGTCCACGAGCACGCTGGTGAAGGTGCGCGGGGAGAGCCACGTCATCCCGACGGTGTAGCCCTGCGCCGCGAGGCACGCGGGCGTCCCGCCGGCCGCCCGCCGTTCCCGGGTGGTCAAGTCCTGGGCCTCCGGGGTGAACAGGGCGCACTCCTCCACCTCGTGCGGTTCCGCGGTGAGGCTGAAGGAGGTACCGGGTGCCCCTGGCCGTTCCGGCAAGTCGGCCGGAGCCGCGAGCCACACCGGCAGGACCTCGGTCACGGGCAGGGTGGCACGCAGGGCCTCAGCGCCCTGCGCCATCAGCTCATCGACTTCCGTGGTGGCGGTGAGTTGGGTGACGACGGTCCCGGGCGCAGCCGACGCCACGTACTGGCGGGCGTCGTGGTCCTCGCTGGATTGGGTGTAGACCGCTCCCGCCGTGATGCCCGCGACCGCAGCGATCAGGGCGGCCACGGCCGGTGCGCTTCTGGCCCGGTTGCGCGCGGTGTCCCGCACGGCCAGGCGGCCGGCGATCCCGAGGTGGGGGGCGAGTCGCGCCGTCGCTGTCACGAGGGTGCCGGAGGTCAGGACCACGCCGAGCAGGACCGCGATCGTGCCGGCGGCGACCGCGACGAACTCGCCCAGCACCGCCCCGCCGGCTGCGGCGGTGCCTCCGACGATGGCGATCACGATTCCCACCGCTGCCGCACGTTTGCCGTGGCGGACTGGGGGGCGGCGTCCGGACAGGACGGTCACGACGTCGACGGCACCGGCGGTGCGGGCCGGCCACCAGGCGGCGAGGGTCACGGCGATCACGCCGGCGAGGAGGAGCCCGGAGAGTGCGAGCCAGGGGATGCGGAGGTCGGGGAACATCAGGGGGGACGCCCACCCTCGGGCGGCCGCACGGATGACGGCGGCGAGCATCACCCCGGCGAGCACGCCCACTACCGCCGCGAGCGCTCCCGTGGCGACTCCGGTCAGGAGCACGACCTGGCGGAGGGTCCGGCGATCCGCCCCCGTGGCCGTCAGGATGGCGAACTGGCGCTGCTGACGCAGCGCGCCGACAGCGAACGCGGGGCCGATGAGCAGGGCCGCCTCCGCCACCACGACAGCGACCACGGCGGCGACGAGCGCGAGCGTGCCCGGGTCCATCGGCATGGTCGCCCTGGGGAAGGCCTGCAGGGAGGCCGGGTCAAGCGCCACGGCACGGCTCGTCACCACGGATCCGAGATCGTTGATCGCGAGGACCTGGGCGACCGTGACGGGCTCGGGGCCAGTGACGTACCACTCCGTCCGCACGGCGTCACCGTCCGCCAGTCCGAAGGGATCCTCCGGCGCGAGCACCACCGGAGGGGTGAAGGTCCCCGGACCGACCACCGCGTCCATCCCGAGCGGGCTGGGTTCGAGGATTCCGGTGAGCTGTGCCGTCATCTCGCGGTCGCCGAGGTCGAGCGTGACCGTGTCGCCGAGGCCGACCTCGAGCTCGGTGACAAGGTCAGCGACGAGGGCGATTCCCCCCGCCGGGGGGAGTACCCCGTCCGCCACCCTGACGGTGCCCGGGGTGACGCCGTCTGGTAGCTCGGTGACCTCGGAGGTCGTCGAGATCCCGGCCGCGCCGATGAGCGCTTCGTGCCGGAGGCCGCGATGGAGCTGGTTCGCGCCGAGGAGCTGCTGGAGCGCGGCCTCGTACTCCTCCAGTGGGCCGGGCTCGGCGAAGAACTCGGACGTTGAGAAGGACTGTCCCAGCCTGTCCTGGGTGAGGTTCTGTCCGGCGGGAGAGGCGATTCGTGCCTGGGCCACGTCCCCCAGAGTCCAGCCCACCCAGGTCTCGTCGGTCGGGCTCAGGGAGGCGAGCAGCACCCCGCCAGTTGAGCCCACCAGTAGCGGCAGACCCACAAGCAGGGCGACGAGCAGCGCGCGCCCGCGGGAACGCAGCGCGTCCCGTCCGGCGATACGGGCGGCCACCCGAAGTCCCCCCAGCCGGCGTCCCATCACAGTCCGCCGGCAATGAGGGACTCCACGGCCGGCCGTGGTCCGGTGGAGTCCACCACCACGCCGTCGCGCAGGAAGATCGTGCGGTCCGCCCACGCCGCGAACCGCGGCTCGTGCGTCACCAGCAGGCCGGCGGCGCCGGCGTCCACCCGGGCGCGGAGCACCCGCATCACGTCCTGCCCGGTGACCGAGTCCAGGGCACCGGTGGGTTCGTCCGCCAGCACCATGCGCCGCGGACCGGCCATGGCCCG
>RZYE01000048.1 GCA_009930425.1 Actinomycetota bacterium
CCCTGCATCGAGTCGAGGATCCGGACCTTGAAGTCGATGAGCTCGAAGTCCGAGATCTGGGGGAAGGTCGGCAGCAGCGCCTCGCGGAGTGCCCTGTCGAGGGCGTTGACGGGCCCGTTGCCCTCCCCGGTCCGGACGATGCGTCCCTTGGGGGTGCGCACCTTCACGGTGGCCTCGGCGATGCCGTCCCCGGGCAGGCCCGGCCGCTCCTCGATCTGGGCCCGCCAGGACTCGACGTCGAAGTAGCTCGTGCGGTGCCCGTCCAGCTCCTCGCGCAGCAGCAGCTCGAAGGACGCGTCGGCGGCGTCGTAGGTGTAGCCCAGCGCCTCGGCCTCCTTGACCTTCTGGGTCACCGCGGCGACGGCGTCCGGCCGGCCCGAGACGTTGACGCCGAGTTCCCTGGCCTTCAGCTCGATCGACGCCCGTCCCGCCATGTCGGACACCAGCATGCGCATGTCGTTGCCGACCGCCTTGGGTTCGATGTGCTGGTAGAGGTCCGGGTCCACCCTGATCGCGGAGGCGTGCAGCCCGGCCTTGTGCGCGAAGGCGCTGGCGCCCACGTAGGGCTGCCGGGCGAACGGCGAGATGTTGGTGATCTCCGAGATCTGGTGGGCGATCGGGGCTGCCTGCAGGAGGTCCTCGCCGAGGCAGTCGTGGCCGAGTTTGAGCTGCAGGTTGGCGACGCAGGTGAGCAGGTCGGCGTTCCCGGTGCGCTCGCCGTAGCCGTTGATCGTCCCCTGGACGTGGCGCGCACCGGCCTGGACGGCCGCGAGCGTGTTGGCGACCGCGCACCCGGTGTCGTTGTGGGCGTGCATGCCCAGCGGGACACCGATCGCGCTCATGTCCGCCACGATGTCCCCGACCCAGTGGGGCAGCATCCCGCCGTTGGTGTCGCAGAGCACCACGGTGCGGGCGCCGGCGTCCGCGGCCACCTGGACGACACTGCGGGTGTAGGCCGGGTCGTAGCGGTAGCCGTCGAAGAAGTGCTCCGCGTCGAGGAGCACCTCCCGGCCCTCGCGGGTGAGGAACTCGATGGTGTCCCGCACCATGTCGAGGTTCTCCTCGCCCTCGGTGCGCAGCGCCCGCTCCACGTGGCGGATGTCCGACTTGGCCACCAGCGTGACGAGCGGTGCGCCGGAGTCGAGGAGGGCCCGTACCTGCGGGTCATGCTCCGCGGAGGTGCCCACCTTGCGGGTGGCTCCGAAGGCCGCGAGGACCGAACGGGAGAAGAGCCCGGTCCGCACCGCCTCGTGGAAGAACTGCGTGTCCCTGGGAACGGCACCGGGCCATCCGCCCTCGACGATGTGCACCCCGAGTTGGTCCAGCAGGCGCGCGATCGCGAGCTTGTCGGCGACCGACAGGTTCATGCCCTCCTGCTGGGCGCCGTCACGGAGGGTGGTGTCATAGATCTCGATGTGCATGTCAGGCCAGCCTGTAGAGCCAGCCGTGCGGGTCCTCCGCGCGGCCGTACTGGATGTCGGTGAGCCTCCCATGGAGGTCCGTGGTGACGGCTCCGGGATCACCGTCGCCGATGGTCAGGTCGAAGCCCTTCCCTGCGAGCCGCCCGATCGGGGTGACCACCGCTGCGGTCCCGCAGGCGAACACCTCCGCCACGCTTCCCGACCGGATGCCCTCGAGCAGCTCGTCGAGCCGGACCTGGGTCTCGACCACGGAACGCCCCTCGTCGGCGAGGAGCTGGATGACCGAGGATCGGGTGACGCCCTCCAGGATGGTCCCGGAGAGGGCGGGAGTCCGCACGGTGCCGTCGGCGTCGACGACGAAGATGTTCATCCCCCCGAGTTCCTCGAGCACGGTGTTCGTGGCCGCGTCGAGGAAGCACACCTGCTCGCACCCCTGCGCGTAGGCCTCGTCCTGGGGCAGCAACGAGGCGGCGTAGTTGCCGGCCGTCTTGGCGGCACCGGTGCCCCCCGGACCGGCACGGTGGTAGTCGGTCGAGACCCAGATCGCCACCGGCTTGAAGCCCTTCGCGAAGTAGGGGCCCACCGGGGAGGCGATCACGAGGTAGGTGACCTCGTGGGCGGACCGCACCCCGAGGAACTCCTCCGAGGCGAAGGCGAAGGGGCGCAGGTAGAGGGAGGAGCCCTCCCTCGCCGGCACCCAGTCACGGTCGGCGGCCACGAGCGCGGCGATGGAGCCGAGGAAGTCCTCGACGGGCAGCTGGGGCATCGCGAGGCGACGGGCGGAGCGGTTGAACCTCTCGGCGTTCCGCTCCGGCCGGAACGTCCAGACCGAGCCGTCCTCGTGCCGATAGGCCTTCAGGCCCTCGAAGATCTCCTGCCCGTAGTGCAGGACGGAGGTGGCCGGTGACAGCTGCAGCGGACCGAAGGGGACGAGCTCGTGGTCGTGCCAGCCCTGCCCATGGGTGTGGACCGCGAGCGCCATGTGGTCGGTGAAGTCAATCCCGAAGGAGAGCCGTCCCATGATGGCCTCCCGGACCGAGTCCGGCCGTCGCGCGACCGCGCCGTGGGCGGGGAAGCGCCCGGCCAGGTCGGCGGCAGGAGCGAGTGTGCTCATGTCCTCACCCTTCCTTCAGTGCGGCGACGACGGCGTCCCCCACCTCGGTGGTGGAGCGCGCACCGTCCCGGCTCGCGAGGTCCGTGGCGACGGCCGCGTCGACGGCCGCGGCGGCGTCGTCGTGGCCGAGGTGGCGCAGCAGGAGCGCCACCGACAGGATCGTGGCGGTCGGGTCCGCGATCGAACGCCCGGCGATGTCCGGGGCGGAGCCGTGGACCGGCTCGAACATGGACGGCGCGGTGCGGTCGGGGTTGATGTTCCCTGAGGCAGCCAGGCCGATGCCGCCGGTGATGGCGCCGGCGAGGTCGGTGAGGATGTCCCCGAAGAGGTTGTCGGTGACGATGACGTCGAAGCGCGCCGGATCCGTCACGAGGAAGATGGAGGCGGCGTCGACGTGGAGGTAGTCGGTGGAGACCTCAGGGAAGTCGCGGGCCACCTCCTCGACGATCCGGCGCCAGAGGTGACCGGCGTGGACGAGCACGTTGTGCTTGTGCACCAGGGTGAGATGCTTCCGTGGGCGTGCTGCCGCGAGCTCGAAGGCATGGCGCACCACCCGCTCCACCCCGAACGCGGTGTTGACCGAGACCTCGTTGGCGACCTCGTGGGCAGTACCCGCACGGATGGTCCCGCCGTTGCCGACGTACGGCCCCTCGGTCCCCTCGCGGACGACGACGAAGTCCACGTCACCCGGCTGGGCGAGCGGTGTGGCCACGCCGGGGTACAGGCGGCCGGGACGGAGGTTCACGTAGTGGTCGAGGGCGAAGCGGAGCTTCAGGAGCAGGCCGCGTTCGAGGACGCCGGACGGGACCGTCGGGTCCCCGATGGCGCCGAGGAGGATCGCGTCGTGGCCGCGGATCTCCTCCAGCTCCGCGTCCGGCAGGACGTCCCCGGTGCGGTGGTAGCGGGCGGCACCCAGGTCGAAGTCGGTGGTCTCGAGCCGGACGTCCTCCGGCAGCGCCGCGCGGAGGACCTTCAACCCCTCGGCCACGACCTCGGGGCCGATCCCGTCTCCCGGGATGAGGGCGAGTCTGATGAGTGACATGGTGGGAATCCTATTTCGGTGCCCGGATCGTGGGATCGGCGTCTCGGCAGGAGGACGGGCCGGGGTGGACGGGCCGGAGGGACGGGGGCGGCTCGCACCGCCCCCGGTCCTCACGTCAGCGTGCCGCGGAGCCCTCGGTGAAGTCCTCGTCGGCGGGCTTCCCCCACGCGAACAGGCGCCGCAGTTCCGGCCCCACCCGCTCGATCGGGTGGCTCTCCCCCTGGGCGCGCAGTGCGGCGAACTCCGGGGCCCCGGCGTCCTGGTCGGAGATGAACCGCTCGGCGAAGGCGCCGGACTGGATGTCGGCGAGCACTGCCTGCATGTTCTCCTTCACGACCGGCGTGATCACGCGCGGCCCGGAGACGTAGTCGCCGTACTCCGCGGTGTCGGAGACGGACCACCGCTGCTTGGTCAGTCCGCCCTCGTTGATCAGGTCGACGATCAGCTTCAGCTCGTGCAGCACCTCGAAGTAGGCCACCTCCGGCTGGTAGCCGGCCTCGGTCAGGGTCTCGAACCCGTACTGGATGAGCTGCGAGACGCCCCCGCAGAGGACCGCCTGCTCGCCGAAGAGGTCCGTCTCCGTCTCCTCGGTGAAGGTGGTGCGGATCCCGCCGGCCCGCAGTCCGCCGATGGCCTTGGCATAGGAGAGCGCGAGATCCCACGCCTGCCCGGAGGCGTCCTGCTCGACGCCGACGATCACGGGGACTCCCCGGCCCGCCTCGTACTCGCGGCGCACCGTGTGGCCGGGGCCCTTCGGGGCGACGAGGCAGACGTCGTGGCCGGCGGCCGGCTTGATGTAACCGAAGCGGATGTTGAAGCCGTGCGCGAAGAAGAGCGCGGCGTCGTCCTTCATGTTCGGCTCGATGAGCTCGGCGTACAGCTTCCGCTGGTGCTGGTCGGGGGCGAGGATCATGATCACGTCCGCATCGCGCACCGCGTCGGCGATCGGGGCGACCTTCAGGCCCTGCTCCTGCGCCCTCGCCCACGAGGAGGACCCGGGCCGCAGGGCCACGGTGACGTCGACGCCGGAGTCGCGCAGGTTGAGGGAGTGGGCGTGACCCTGGGATCCGTAGCCGACAACCGTGACCTTCCTCGACTGGATGAGGGCGAGGTCGGCGTCGTCGTCGTAGAACATGTCTGCCATGGGGGATGTCTTCCTTGTGGTTGGGTTCGGGTTCTCAGGCGGTGCGCAGGGAGCGCTCGGCCCGGTCGGTCAGGGAGCGGGAGCCGCGCGAGATCGCCACGACACCGGACTGGACGATCTCCTTGATGCCGTAGGGCTCCAGGGCCGTCAGGAGTGCCTTCAGCTTGCTGTCACCACCGATGGCCTCGATGGTGACGGCATCCGGGACGACGTCGACGACGTGGGCTCGGAACAGCTCGACCACCTGGAGGACGGCGGTGCGGGAGGAGTCGTCCGCGCGGACCTTGACCATGAGCAGCTCGCGCTGCACGGAGGCCTCGGGCTCCAGCTGGACGATCTTGATGACGTTGATCAGCTTGTTGAGCTGCTTCGTCACCTGCTCGAGCGGGAGGTCGTCGGCGTCCACGACCACCGTCATGCGGGAGATCGACTCGTGCTCGGTGGGCCCCACCGCGAGCGAGTGGATGTTGAACGCGCGACGGGCGAAGAGACCGGCGACGCGCGCGAGGACACCGGGGGTGTTCTCGACGAGGACGGACAGGGTGTGGCGTGCCATGGTGCTTTCCTTCAGACGTCGGTGGAGAAGTCGGGGGTGAGCCCGCGGGCGTACTGGATCTGGTCATTGGACAGTCCGGCGGGCACCATCGGCCACACCATCGCGTCCCTCGAGACCACGAAGTCGATGACGACCGGGACGTCGTCGATCTCACGTGCCTTCGCGATGGTCTCGTCGACGCACTTGGCGTTCTCGCACCTGAGGCCGACCGCGCCGTACGCATCGGCGAGCTTCACGAAGTCGGGGACGTTGCGCGAGCCGTAGCCCGTCTCCAGCTCGGTGTGCGAGTACCGCCCGTCGTAGAACAGCGTCTGCCACTGGCGGACCATCCCGAGGGAGGAGTTGTTGATGAGCGCCACCTTGATGGGGATGTCGTTGAGGACGCAGGTGGCGAGTTCCTGGTTGGTCATCTGGAAGCTGCCATCGCCATCGACCGACCAGACCTCCCGGTCCGGAGCACCCACCTTCGCCCCCATGGCGGCTGGGATCGAGTAGCCCATCGTGCCGAGGCCGCCGGAGTTCAGCCAGGTGTTCGGCCGTTCGTACTTGATGAACTGCGCGGCCCACATCTGGTGCTGGCCGACCCCCGAGACGTAGATGCCGTCAGGTCCGACGATCTCCCCGAGCCGCGTGATGACGTGCTGGGGCGCCATCCTGCCGTCCTCCGTGTCCGTCCAGCCCAGCGGGTAGGTGGTGCGCAGCTCGTCGAGTTGGCTCCACCAGGCCCCGAGGTCCGGCTTGCCGTACTGGGAGTGTGCCGCCGCGAGCGCGACGTTCAGTTCCGTGATCGTCTGCTTCAGGTCCCCGACGATCGGCACGTCCGCCCGCCGGTTCTTCCCGATCTCCGCGGGATCGATGTCGGCGTGGACGACGACGGCGCCGGGGGCGAAGGTCTTCAGGTCACCGGTGACGCGGTCGTCGAAGCGCGCCCCCAGGGCAACGAGGAGGTCCGCCCGCTGCATCGCCGCGACCGCGGCGACGGAGCCATGCATGCCGGGCATTCCGCAGTGCTGCGGATGGGAGTCCGGAACGGCACCCCGCGCCATGAGGGTGGTGACGACGGCGGCACCCGACAGGTCCACCAGCTTGCGCAGGACCTCCGCGGCACCGGATCGAATGGCGCCACCACCCACGTAGAGCACCGGCCGGGACGCCGTCGCCAGGAGGCGCGCTGCCTCACGGATCTGGCGCGAGTGCGGCCGCGTGATCGGCCGGTACCCCGGCAGGTTCATCCGGGGCGGCCAGGAGAAGTCGATCTCCTGGTTCTGCGCCGACTTGGCGATGTCCACGAGCACGGGACCGGGGCGTCCCGTCGAGGCGATGTGGAAGGCCTCTGCCATCCGGGACGGGATCTCGGCGCCATCCTTGATCAGGAACGAGTGCTTCACGATGGGCATCGTCGCCCCGACGATGTCCGCCTCCTGGAAGGCGTCCGTCCCGATCAGGGGGGCGTTCACCTGCCCGGTGATCGCGACGAGGGGAACGGAGTCCATGTAGGCGTCCGCGATCGATGTGGTGAGGTTGGTGGCGCCGGGGCCGGAGGTCACCATCGCCACCCCCACGCGGCCCGTGACGCTGGCGTAGCCCTCAGCGGCGTGGCCGGCGCCCTGCTCGTGGCGCACGAGGATGTGGCGGACCTTCTGCGAGTCGAAGAGTGCGTCGTAGATGGGCAGGATCGCGCCGCCGAGGAGACCGAACACGGAGTCCGCGCCGAGTTCCTCGAGCGAACGTACGACGGCCTGCGCCCCGCTCATCCGTGCCGGAGCGGCCTTGGCCGCCCGCGCTGCGACGGACGAGGGCAGGACCTTCTCGTTCGTGCTGGTCATCGTTGTCCTCCTTGTTTGGGGGCCGGGTGGTGCGGGCATGAAAAAACCCCTGGCGGCTCACCGGCCACGGCAGGGGTGCACAGCGTCACGCCGTGCGTCAGATCCGTACTCGCTCCATGCCCATGACCCTACACAGGCACCGGACATCGAGTGGGGACGTCTCACATCGTGGTCCACGCCCACATCAAGTGATCACAATGTGGACGCACGGGCGGCCGGTCCCCTCTCAGGAGGGCTCGGTGACCCTGATGACGGTGGCGTCATCCGCATCCGGGGGCAGCGCCTGCGCGGCCCGCAGCAGGACCTGCTCCACGGCGGCAGCGACCGGCGTCGGCTGGCCTGCGTCCCGCGCGACCTCGAGCGCGACCCCAAGGTCGTCCGTGGTGAGGTCGAGCCGGTTGACGACCTGCGGCGTGATCCCCTCCGAGACCTCCACCATCCTCGGGCCCCGGTCCAGCACCATGAATGAGGACGCCGGACCGGTTCCGAGTGCCCGGAGGGTGGACGCGGGATCGAGCCCCAGGGCAGACCCCAGGCTCAGCGCCTCGGCGACGCCCGCCAGGTTGACGGCCACGAGGAGCTGGTTCACCGCCTTCATCGCCTGCCCGTCGCCGACGTTCTGCCCCACGTGCGTCACGGTCGCGGCCACGTGCTCCAGCACGGGGCGCACAGCCGCGACGACGTCGTCGGGACCTCCGACGAGGACGGTGAGCTCGCCCGAGCGGGCCCGCTCACCGCTGCCGGAGATGGGCATGTCGAGCGTGTGCACCCCGAGTCCGGCCAGGCGCCGCGCGACGTCCCGGATCTCGCGCACACCGACTGCCATGAGCACCCCGACGACCGCGCCTCGTGCGAGGCTCCCGGCAATTCCGTGCTCGCCGAAGAGGACCTCCTCCAACTCCTCGTGGCCACGGACGGCGACCAGCACGGTGGTGGCGTCCACGACCGCGTCGGCGGCGGAGGGCGCCGCCGACACCCCGTCGTGGCCCGCGAGCTCACGGCGGCGCGGATCGATGTCCCAAGCCTGCACATGGAACGCCCCCGCGAGGCGCGCTGCGATGGGCAGTCCCTTGGACCCCAGCCCGATCACCACCACCGACTCGGCGGTGACGGCGCGGTCCTGGGCCTCCGGCACCGGGGCATGTCGGTCCACGGTGGGGAGCTGGACTCCGGAGAGCTTGTCGACGACGTCGGCCAGGCCGTCGTCGTCGCCCACGCCACCGGCGTACACGACGAAGGGGACACCCTTCAGCGGACCCGCAAGGGGCTCCCACAGCGAGACGATGCCCTCGAGGACCGGGCCGCGGACCATCGCGCGCCTGACCCCGAGGCCCTGCGCGACCGATGAGGTGACCGACCCGCCACGCGCGACCACGAACTTGAGCCGGCAGGCCTTGGAGATGCGGTACACGACCTCGTTGACGGCCCGCCCCACGCGTGGGTCCAGCGAGAAGTCGCCCTTCGCTCCCGGCTCCACGTGCATGTCCGCGAGTCGGACGATCACGTTGCCGGCATCGAGCGCCTCCACGGCCCGTGCGACGACCTCCTCGATGTGCCCGGAACGGCGGGAGTCGAGGACCGCCGGCACCGAGATGGGGACCTCCCGCACCGGATGCCGTTGCTCGAGCACGCGGAGCTGCCTCCTGGTGAAGGGGACCGGCGTTCCGACGACGACGAGGCCCGTCCTCGCGCCCTCGGTTCCCGCAGTCACCCGGAGCGCCTCGATCTCGTCACCCGAGAGGGCTGCGTGGACAGGCTGTCCGATCATTGCCCGCACCATGGGCGGGCCGACCCGGTAGACGAAGCGCTTGCCCGCGGCCTCGGCCCGCAACAGGCCGATTGCGATCGACCGCAGATCCTCCTCCGCCGCCGCATCGATCACGACTGCCTGCCCGCGCCGGGCGTTCATCACCTGGGCGGCGACGGCGTCGGGCGACTGCCGCACCACCTCGAGGTCCACGGCGAGCACCGAGTCCGCAGGACACCGGCCTCGGGTCTTCTCCGCGACCCACTCGCGCAGCTCGGAACTGGTGTAGGGGAAACGCGGCTCCTGGGCGTAGCGGGTCTCCCCCACCGGCACGTAGTTGCCACCGTGCTCCGCGACGTGGTGGACGCCGTGGACCGTGATCCGGCCGGCCTCGGGAAACGCCGGGACGAGCACGACGCCGTCGACCTCCCGGGAGAGGGTCGATTCGATCGCGTTCGTGAGGATGTCGACGTCGAGCGGGTAGTGGCCGCGCAACGAGGAATCCGACCGGAGCACGAACCGGACGTCCTTCCCCGACCGGCCCGCCCCCTCGAGGAACGCCGAGATCACCTCGAGGTAGCGGTCCTCCGCAGCGGTGGGCGACAGTGCCCGGGTAGTGGTGACGACGTACACGGCTGGAGCTCCGGACGCCAGGGCCCACTCCACCTGGTCCTCCGACCACGCCGTGAGCACGGGGATGTCCGCCATCGACTGGCTGCCCGAGGGGTGGTCGTCGATGACGATGAGCTGGCGGGCACCGGACCCCCGCTCAGCGATCACGTCCTCTGGCGCCAGCGGCAGCGGTCCGGGCATTCCAGCGAGCAGTTCATCCCTGGTGGGCATGGCATCCCCCGTCTCGACGTGCGTGCAACCATCATGGCGCACACCGGCCGCACCCGGTGCGAGGAGTGGATCGAGAACGGCGACCCGGTTGGGGCCTTGAGCGCGATTCCACACAGATTCAGGTCCGAAGGCCCACCCCATCGCCGGTGGATCGCAGCATGCTTGTGCTGTCGACGAAAGGGTCCTCGTGAACACGGTCTTCGAACTTCTTGCCGACCAGCCCATCCTGTATCTCTTCCTGGTCCTCGGGATCGGCATGGCCTTCGGGCACGTCAAGGTGAAGGGTGTCGCCCTCGGGGCGGCGGCAGTCCTCTTCTCCGCGATGGGACTGACCGCCTGGGGGCTCACGGGGGGCGTGGAGATGCTGATCCCCCACGACGTGGGGATCATGGGGCTCGCACTGTTCGCCTACGCGATCGGCGTCACCTCCGGACCGAACTTCTTCCACGTCATGCGCACGAGCGGCGGAGTGGTCCTCGCCATGGTGGTGGTCTTCATCGTGGGGGCGGGGGTCACATGGGGTCTGGGCCAGGCGTTCGACATGTCTCCAGCCCTCATCGCAGGTACCTTCGCGGGTGCCATCACCAACACGCCCGCACTCGCTGCCGCGGGAGCAGCCTCCGGGGACCCGGCTGCCGCGACGGTCGGGTACTCCATCACCTACCTGTACGGCGTACTCGGGATGCTCGGCTTCGCGATGCTCTCGCTCAACTACGGGAAGAACGACACGGACGCGCCCTCCCCGATCATCAACCGGACCGTTCGCATCGAGCGCGACGACGACCACTCCCTGGCGGAGATCCACGCCGAGTTGGGCGAGAAGGTGCAGTTCTCCCGGTTGCGCCGCGGCGAGGACGGACCCATCATCCACCCGAAGAACTCCGACCGCATCCACCGCGACGACCTCCTCACCGTGGTGGGGCCCGACGACGACGTCCGACGCGCGATCGAGTACCTCGGCCACATCTCCTCGCACTCACTGCTGACAGACCGCCGCTACCTCGACTTCCGCCGGGTCACGGTCTCCAACCCCAAGATCTCGGGCCGCACGATCGAGGAACTCGGCATCGAGGAGAAGTTCGGGGCCACGATCTCACGGGTGCGCCGCGGCGACGTGGACATGGTGGGCGAACCCGGCCTGACGCTCATCCTCGGCGACCGGGCGCGCGTGGTCGCCCCGACGTCCAAGATGGACGCGATCTCCAAGTTCTTCGGCGATTCGGCCCGCGGGCTGTCCGACATCAATCCGATCGCCCTCGGCTTCGGAATGGCACTCGGCCTCTTCATCGGCCAGATCCAGTTCCCCGTCCCGGGTGGAACATCGTTCACGATCGGCTCCGCCGCCGGCACGCTCCTCGTGGGCCTCGTGATGGGCAGGGTGGGGCGCATCGGGAAGGTCACCACGGCACTGCCCAACACGGCCAGCGCCGTCCTGTCGGAGCTGGGCCTACTGCTCTTCCTCGCCTACGCGGGAGCCAACGCCGGGACGCAGATCGCCAACGCCTTCTCCTCCGGAGCCTGGATCTCCATCCTCATCGTCGGCCTGGCCACCACCACGGTGGTGGGCCTTGGCCTCTACCTGAGCATGCGGTACGTGTTCAAGATGGGCGGGACGCGGCTCTCCGGCCTGCTCGGCGCCGCACAGACGCAGCCGGCCGTCCTGGCGTTCTGCAACACCCGGACCAACGGCGA
>RZYE01000326.1 GCA_009930425.1 Actinomycetota bacterium
GTGTCGGAACAGGGTCTGCATCGCAGGCTCGGCCTGTTCGAGGTGACGGCGCTGTCGGTCGGGTTCATGGGACCCGTGATGGCCATGGCACTGAACGGCATCGGCATCGCCAATCTCGTGGGGAAGGCGGTTCCCTTCACCTTCATCGTCTCCTTCGTGGGCACCCTCCTCGTGGCGTACGCCTTCATCCGACTGACCCGGTTCTTCACGCACGCCGGCAGCGTCTACGCGCTCGCCGGCTCCACGCTGGGGCCACGGGCCGGGTTCTTCGGCGGCTTCGCCCTCCTCGGCACCTACGTGTTCTTCGCCGCCTGCATCACCGGCGCGTGCGCCGTCTTCTTCGAGGCGATGCTGGGCCAGCTGGGCCTCACCATGACGGGTGGCTGGTGGGTGCTCGTTCCCCTGGTGGTCGCCGCCCTCGCACTTCTCATGAACACGCGCGAGTCCCTGACCACCACGCGGGTCCTCCTGGCGATCGGGTTCCTCGGGATCATCGCCATGGTGATCCTCGCCGTCATCGTCATCGTACGGGTGGGCGGGCCCGACTCCCCTGTCAGCACCGGAGTCGACCTGGGCTCCCTCCTGCCATCCGGAGCGGGCATGAACGCCGTGATGACGGCGTCCGTGTTTGGCTTCCTGTCCTGGGCAGGCTTCGAGTCCGGGACGTCGTTGAGCGAGGAGGCGAAGGACCCCCACCGGACGATCCCGCGAGCCTTGCTGTTCGCCGTGGTCCTGGCGGGTTTCCTGTACACCTTCATCATGTTCGCCCAGACCATCGGCTATGGCACCGACGAGGCGGGCATCGCGGCCTTCGCCGGCGCCAGCTCCACGCTGACCGACATGAGCTCCATCTACATCGGCGCCTGGTTCGCGGTGCTGATCTCGGTGATCGCGTTCGTCGTCGCGCTCGCATCGCTCGTGTCGTCGACGGCGGCCGCCTCCCGGCTGCTGTTCGCCCTCGCCCGGGACGGCTTCGGCCCGGCCACGCTGGGAAGGGTGAACGTCCACGGCGTCCCGGCCCACGCCCTGTACGTGGTCCTCGCGGTGACGCTGGTCCTGGTGCTCGGACTGTTCCTCGGCGGCCAGGGGTCGATCGAGGTGTACTACTGGTACGCCACAATCGCCACCCTCTGCATGGTCGTCGCCTACGGGATGACGTCGGTCGGGGCAATCCGGTACGCGATCTCACGCTCACCGGTGCCCCGCTGGGAGGCGGTCGTGCCGGTGCTCGGTCTCGGGTACCTCGCGTACGTCTTCCTGGTGCAACTGGTGGGCCAGGAGCCCCCCTACACGTACTTCCCCATCATTGCCGGGGTCTGGTGCCTGACCGGGCTCATCGTCGTGCTCGTCGCACCCGGCCTCGCAGACCGAATCGGTGCCCGCCTGACCCGGGAGGAACTCGAATGAGCAACATCCAGCACGACGCCACCCATGCCCCCGCCGGCATGACGTTCTTCGCCACCAGCGACATCACCGCCCTCACCAAGGGGCGTGCCCTGCTCACCCGAAACGTCACCGAGGGGAGCACCATCGGGTGGGTCCCCGCCAACCTCGGGATCGGGACGCACGGCCACATCGTCGACGAGATCCCGTTCGGTTCCACGGGCGACCTGCGCATCAAGCCGGACTTCGCCTCACGTCGCACGATCAGGGGGGTGCCCGACCAGCCGGACCTCGACTTCGTCTTCGGTGACATCGTGCACACCGACGGGCAGCCCTGGTCCTGCTGTGCACGGACGATCCTGAAGGACGCGCTCGCCGCCCTGCACGACGAGTTCGGCATCACCCTGACCTGCGCCTTCGAGCACGAGTTCGTCGATCGGGACGCGACGTACCCACACCACCCCTTCTCCTTCCGCAGCTTCCGCAGCGCGGAGCCGATCGGCACCCAGCTCCTGAACGCCATGGTCGAGAGTGGCCTGGAACCGGAGTCCTGGCTCCCCGAGTACGGGCACCACCAGTTCGAGATCACCACCCGGCCCTCCGCCGCGGTGGAGGCCTGCGACCGGGCCATCCTCATCCGGGACCTGGTCCGCGACGTGTACAGCGCCAACGGGCACCGGGCCACGTTCTCGCCGGTGGTCGAGCCGGGCGGCTCGGGCAGCGGCGTTCACATCCACTTCAGCCTGTCCGACGACGAGGGCCGCAACCTGGCGTGGGATGCCGACCGCCCCGGCCGGGTGTCCGAGCTGGCGGGTTCCTTCGTGGCCGGGATCCTCCGCGATTCCCCGGACATGACCTCCCTCTTCGCACCGTTGACCGTCTCCTACCAGCGACTCGTGCCGTCGAACTGGTCCTCCGCCCGGGCGTTCCTCGGGCTGCACAACCGCGAGGCGCTCGTCCGGATCGTGCCCACCGTGGAGATCGGCGGACGGGACCCCCAGAA
>RZYE01000327.1 GCA_009930425.1 Actinomycetota bacterium
CCCAACCTGCCGCACGCCACCGGCTCGCTGCTCGGGATGACCATGTCCAACCTGACCCGCGAGAACCTGGCTCGCGCCAGTGTGGAGGGCCTGCTGTGCGGTCTCGCCGACGGTCTCGAGGCGTTCGTGGCGCAAGATGTCCCGGTGGAGCGGGTCCGCCTCATCGGCGGCGGGGCCCGTGCCCGTGCCGTCCAGGAGATCGCCCCGGCGGTCCTCGGCCGCGAGGTGCTGCTGCCCGAACCGGGCGAGTACGTGGCCGACGGCGCCGCCCGCCAGGCCGCATGGGTGCTCACCGGGGAGCTGCCGACCTGGGAGACCAGTGCGACCGCGGTGCGTTCGGCACCCGCGACCCCGCAGGTGCGCGAGGCCTACGCCGCCCGCCGCGACCTCTGGGTGGAGCGGTCCTGACGATCAGGACGTGACGTCGGCCGTCACGAACCGGCCCCACGCCAGCGAGGCGAAGACGGCCACCCAGCCGAGCTGGACCGCCAGCCCACCGGCGATGACCGCCCAGTCCACCTGGATCCGGAGGAACTCCGCGAAGTCGAACCAGTGGTGGGTCAGCAGGTACGGGTGGATGGCGGCGAGCTGCGGCAGGGAGTCGAGCACGGAGGAGACCACCGCCACCACGGTGGTGGCTGCCATCGCGCCCACCGGTACCTCGGTGAGCGTGGAGAAGAAGACCCCCACCGCGACCAGCCCGGTCAGCGACAGCGCCACGTAGGCTGCCGCCCCCAGCATCCGGGCCACGCCGTTGCCGAGGCCGACCGTGGAGCCGGACAGGAGTGCCATCTCGTCGAGGCCGAACAGCGCGCCGCCGGCGGCCAGGGCGACGGCGGCGATCACCGCCACGGCGGCGCCGGCGAAGGCGAGGGCGGCGAGTCCCTTGGCGGCCAGCAACCGGGTGCGGGGCACCGGCAGGGTCAGCATGTAGCGCAGCGTGCCGGACTGGGCCTCGCCCGCCACGGAGTCGCCGGAGGTGATGCCGATGGTCAGTGGCAGGAGGAACGGCAGGCACAGGAACAGCGCGGCCACCACGAGGAAGAGCCCGTTGCCGGTGACTCTCCCGATGAAGCCGGGGCCCTGTCCCGCCATCGCCGTGTCCTGCGCGACGAAGAGGACGAGGGCGAGGAGGAGTGGCACGGCGCCCAGTCCCACGAGGAGGGCGATGGTGCGCCTCCGCCCGAACAGGAGCCTCAGCTCGCTGCGGAGCAACCTAGCGTGCGACATCGAAGCCCTCCCCGGTGAGTTCGACGAAGAGCTGTTCCAGGCTGCGCCGCTGCACCGCCAGGCCGATGAGGTCCACCCCGGCATGGACGAGGGCCGCGGACACGTGCTCGGGCGCGGTGCCGTCCAGGAGGGCGTGCACGACCGGCCCGTCGGAACCGATGTCGGTGAGTCCGAGCGCGCGCAGCACCTCCGCCGCGGCCCCCACCTGCGATTCCCTCGTGGTGACGGTGAGGCGGGCGTCGTCGTCGGTGGCGATCGCGTGGCGCTCGCCCTGGGCGAGCAGCCGGCCACGCCCCATGATCCCGACGTGGGTGCAGACCTGCTCGATCTCGGCGAGGAGGTGCGAGGAGACTAGCACCGTGCTGCCGCCGTCCGCGAGTTCCCGGATGAGGTGGCGCACCTCCCGGGTTCCCTGGGGGTCGAGGCCGTTGGTCGGCTCGTCGAGCACGAGGAGCTCGCGCGGGCGCAGCAGGGCCGCGGCGAGCCCCAGGCGCTGCTTCATACCGAGGGAGTACTGCCGGTACGGCTTGCCGGCCGCGGCGGTCAGGCCCACCCGTTCCAGTGCCTCGCCGATGCGGGTCCGGGACGTCCCGGGGTCCGCGGTGGCATCGCACTGGTCGAGGCGGCGCAGGTTGTCCCGGCCGGTCAGGTACGGGTGGAAGGCGGGTCCCTCCACGAGGGCCCCGACCCGGGGCAGGACGCCCGCCCCGGCCTCCGGCATGGGCTCGCCCAGCAGCCAGGCGTGGCCGGAGGTGGGGCGGACGAGCCCCAGGAGCATCCGGATGGTCGTGGTCTTGCCGGAACCGTTCGGCCCCAGGAAGCCGTACACGGCGCCCGGGGGCACGACGAGGTCGATGCCGTCGACCGCCACCTGGCCCGAGCGGAAGCGCTTGGTGAGTCCCTCGGTGCGGATCGCGGCCCCGGTCGGGCCGCTCACGCCATCGCGCGGAGGGTCTCGGCCGGCACGGCGCCCACGAGGATGCGGCCGTCGTCGGTCACGAGCACGCTGAGCAGGGCCGAGCTGAGGAGACGGCCCTCGGGGACCTCGGTGGTCAGCTGCTCGAACAGCACGAGCATGTCGAACTCCATGCCGTCCGAACCACCCTCGGGGATGAACTCCCCGAGCAGTTCCTGCGCCCGCTC
>RZYE01000328.1 GCA_009930425.1 Actinomycetota bacterium
AACAGTCGGGCCCGCACGGTGCCGCGGCTGTCACGGGTCAGGTCCACCATCCCGGTCAGCTCCCGTGGTCCGCGTTTCCTGGTGGAGACGTGGTGCCAGTTGGGTCGGCCCGGGGCGCGGTGGCAGCATTGCTGCTGCTCCGTTTCCCGGGCCGCCCGCCGAACCCGGCGTGCGACTTTCACCGCACCGGGCTCTCCGCGGAAGGGGTTGTTGCTCAGCTGGTGGTCGCAGCTGTCGGTGTCCACGGGGTCGGGATGCGGTAGCCGCGGTAGCGGTACCGGGTCACCGGGACGCTGGCGGCGCCCCGGAATCTGACCCCGTCACAGGTAAGGCGCCAGGTTCCGGGCAGGCAGTACCTGCGCCGGAGTTCTGGCCATCCGATGCGGTGTTTCTTCCGCAGCCATGCCGTGATCCGTTCCCACGTGTAGGAATCGATCGCGTTGAAGATGGCTTTGGCTACCGCGTGACGGAAGTAGTTCGCCCACCCGCGCAGCACCATCCCGAGATACCTCATCAGGTACCCGGGGTCGTGGTGCAGGGTATGCCTGTACGTCATGGTCTTCACCCTGCCCTTGATCGCGGCGATCGCCGTCTTCGAGGGCGTGGTGTACACGAACCACTTGTTGCTGCCCCGTTTCCTCATCCGGCGGATGTGGAACCCGAGGAAGTCGAACCCGTGGTCGATGTGGACCACGCGGGTCTTGTCCGGTGACAGCCGTAATCCCATCGGGGCGATCATGGCGGCCACCTCCTCACGTAACCGTTCAGCGTCTGACCGTTCGCCCTTGACCACGACGACGAAGTCGTCGGCGTAGCGGATGAGACGATAGGTCGCTTCGCCGTGATAACGGCGTCGGATCCGCTGGTTCGCCGTGCCCATGTCCCGTTCCCAACGGCGAGTGAACTCGTCGTCAAGGATGGACAGGGCGATGTTGGCCAACAGCGGGGACAAGATCCCGCCCTGCGGGGTGCCGGTGATCGTTCCCTCGGTGGTGCCCGCCGTGGTGAGCACTCCGGCCTTCAGGAAGGCCTTCACCAGCGCGAGGATTCGCTTGTCCGTGATCCTGCCTCGGACCCGGTCCATCAGGGCGCTGTGATCGATGTTGTCGAAACACGCCTCAATGTCGGCCTCCACGACCCAGTGATACCGCTGGGTCGTGAAGTGGTGGATCTCGGCGATCGCGTCCTGCGCGCGCCGGTTCGGGCGGAACCCGTACGAGCACGACTGGAAGTCCGCCTCGAAAATGGGCTCCAACACCAGCTTCAAGGCCGCCTGCACCACCCGGTCCGTCACGGTCGGGATGCCCAACGCGCGCAGCTTCCCGCTCGCTTTGGGGATCATCACCTGCCGCACCGGAACCGGCTGGAACGCCCGGGACTTCAACTTCTCTCGGACGCCCCGCAGGAAAGCCTCCACCCCCACCCGGGACGTGATCCACGCCACCGTGACGCGATCCACCCCGGGCGTCCGTGACCCCTTGTTCCCGGCGACGCGTTGCCACGCCACCATCAGGAACGCCGGATCACAGACCAGGTTGTACAGGTCATCAAACCGGCGGTCACCATCGGTGACCGCCCAACAATGCAGCTTGGTCTGCATCCTCCGTACCACCACCGCGGCCGTACTGACGTCGGGCCACCCGGTGGCGCCGGTATTCACCGACGCGTCTTCGGACATCACAGTCCCTCCCTTGCTTCCTTCCACTGCCGCCCTTCCCCATGTGCCGGGCTCTCCCCGGCTCGGAGTACTACGACGGCTCCGCCCCACCCGCGCCCTTCAGCGGGCAACGCGCCTATCCCCTCGCGGGGAACGGGACACGGGTGGTTCCCACGTTCACTGTTGTTCGGTTGACGGGTGAGGTGCCCGGCTTTGCCCCTGCGGCCTCGTCGTGGCTACGCCGTAGACCTTCACCACGACCTGCCGGACGCGACACCCTCGCCGTTCCGACAGTTCCCCGCCCGCAGCAGTCGCCTGGCTGACGACCCCACCAGCGGATACGCACCGCACTCCAGCCCCAATCCACCGGGTTCGAGCTGGTCGACGATCAAGAGGCTTCACACCACCGGTTCCTCACGTACACCTTCCCGTCTCGCTCACCAGACCCGGCCCATCCGGTAGTGCTGGACCGTCCTGACTTCGTCGCGGCTGCTCCCACCCGACCCCGACGTTCCCCGGGACAGGCTGCCGCCAGCTTCACCCCGCCGCTACGACGACCGGGCGATGGTGGTCTCTCACCTCCATCCGAAACAACAGCGCCTCGTGGCGCACGAGGTGTTCGTCCACCCCGAGGCTCTCCACCCCGTCGAAGCGGGACTCGTCCGCGGCCAGACGCTGAAGTTCGGGTTCCACCGCCCGCCACAGTGTCTT
>RZYE01000329.1 GCA_009930425.1 Actinomycetota bacterium
CACCACGGTGAAGGTGGCGGGCTTCCGCTGGTCCTTGCCCTCCCCGCGCTCCACCTTGATGGCGCCGGTCCCCGTGGCGGAGGGGACGTTGAAGGAGTACGCCTGCGGCCCGCCGATGTGCGGGGTGGCCAGGCGGCTGTACAGCAGGCGGAGGAGGGCGTTCGCGTCCGTCACCGTGCCCACGGTGGAGCGCACGTTCGCGCCCATGCGCTCCTGGTCCACGATGATCGCGGTGGTCAGGCCCTCCAGGTGATCCACGTCCGGGCGCGCGAGGGTGGGCATGAACCCCTGCACGAAGGCGCTGTAGGTCTCGTTGATCATGCGCTGGGACTCGGCGGCGATGGTGTCGAACACGAGCGAGCTCTTGCCGGAGCCGGAGACTCCCGTGAACACGGTGAGCCGCCGCTTCGGGATCTCGACGTCCACGCCCTTCAGGTTGTTCTCCCGGGCGCCGTGGACGCGGATGAGGCTGTGGGCGTCAGCGGGGTGCGGGGCGTCAGCGGGGTGCGGGGCGTCAGCGGGGTGCGGGGCGTCTGCGGGGTGCGGGGCGGTGCGGGACGCGTTCATCTGCGCGATCGTGCCACCACCCGCCACGAGGGGCAAGGTTGCCGAGGTTCAGGTCAGAACGGCGGCGGGCCGTCGAACTGGCTGGGCTCGGGAGGAGGTGGGTCCACACCGGTGGCTGGACCGGCGGGAGGTGGTCCGGCGCGCTTCCTGGGTGGCCGGGTACGCATGGGGGTGTATTTCCGGCCGGTGACGGTGGTCCACGTGCGCTCGCCGGCCTGGTCGGCGGGGCCGGGGCGGGCGAGCCGCAATGACTTCACCCGGTGGTGGAACCGGCAGAAGTGGGTGAGGTTGTCCGCGGAGGTGGTGCCGCCGTCGGCCCATTCGTGGACGTGGTCCCGGTCGCAGTTCCGGGCTGCGGTGGCGCAGCCGGGGCGGGTGCAGTGCTGGTCCCGCACCCTGAGGGCGGTGGCGAGGTCTGCGGGCGGGGTGTAGCGCGTGCGGCCGACGTCGAGGGGGCGGCCGGTGAGGGTGTCGGTGACGATGCGCTGCCACGTGCCGCCGGTGGCCAGCATCAGGGCGATGACCGGGGCGATGGGTCCGTAGCCCTCGAGGACCGCCGCCTCGGTGCGGTGCCCTGAGGCCAGTCCTGTGGCGGGGCCGGGGGCGGCACCGCCGGCAAGGTCCACGTCCGGTGCGATCCCGGCGATGTCCGCCGCCAGCACGTCTCCCACGCTCGGGGGCGGGGTGAATCCCGGCAGCGCGCGGAGCAGCACCTCGAGCGGCACGGTCACGGCGACTTTCGCAGGGTGGGAGTGCACGGTCTCCCCGGACTCGAGGGTGACGTCCGTGCCGTTCCGGAGGGCGGTGGCCGCCCATGCGGCGAGGGTGTCGGCCCGCAACTGCCCGGTGGTGCGGTGGTCCCCCGCCGTACGGGCGGCGACGGCGGCGGCGTCGAGCGCGGTGTCGAGGGCGACGGCGTCGTCGGCGGGCAGAAACGCGGAGACGCGGGCCATGCCGTCGGGAAGTGGATGGGGTCGGGTGACCCCGCGGGTGGCGCGGGCGCGGGCGTGGCGGGCGTCGGCGTCGTCGGGGTCGATCTCGACGAGGGCGCGGGCGATGGCGGAGCGCACCTCGCCCGGGGTGTGGCCCGGCGCCTCGGGCAGCACCTCGGCCTCCACCGCGAGGGCCACCTCGAGCGAGACCGGGGCCAGGGCGCGCACGAACTCCCACGCCACCTCGAAGCTGATGTTCCCGGCGTGGAGGGCGGTGCCGGTGTCCAGGAGCGGGCCGTCAGCGATCGCCGCCCGGCCGACCTGGACCAGCCGCTCCGCCTGGGTGCGGGTGACCCCCAGGGTCAGGGAGATCTCCTCAGAGGCCGCGTCGACCTCCCCGTGGGCGTCCTCGGCCCGGAACAGATCGGCGGTGGCGAGGCGGGCCGCGTGCCGGGCCTGCACCCACGCCGCCCTGGCGGCCGCGCGACGGGCGTGGCGCATGGACTCCAGCGACGCCTCGATCGAGCAGTCCATCTCGGCGAACCTGGACAGCGTCTCCAGGGCGACGTCCGGGGTGAGGCAGCCGAGCACGCGCAGGTGCAGGTCACCCACGATCGCACCCTCCGGGTGGGGATCCACCTCGAGACGCCTGGTCTGCTCGACCCCTGCTGTCACTGCCATACGAACAACTGTATGAGTACCCACTGACACGAACGCTTGACAGGGTGGGGACACGCACCTGCGGGCAGAGGGATCTCGGCGGGCAGGGGGTACTGCCAGTACCCGGTTCCGGAGGGACTCCCGGCGAGCCGGGAATGGGGGTTGGCTGGTTCCCAGCAGAGAGATGGAGGACATCATGCAGTACG
>RZYE01000330.1 GCA_009930425.1 Actinomycetota bacterium
AGAGGCGACACCTTTGCGAATATTCTTCATTGAGCCGCGACAGAAGAGCCGCGGCGCTATCGGCACAGAAAGCTGGGCCGATATTCCTTCAAGGGAAGTGACAGAACATGAACAATCCTGCAGTTCCGCGGGAGGCGCAAGCCACCTTGGCCGCTTCTTCGCTCGCGGTCGGCCTGGCATTCCTGCTTGGGCCGGTGGGAAGCCTGATGGCGAAGTTCGGGCTTTCATACGGCGCCGCTTCAATGATCATCGGCGTGCTCTCGTCGAGCGGCGGCTACTTGGTCGCAGCCATGTGGCCGTTCCTGCTCCCTTGGATCGCAACCATGCGGGGTCTCCTCGCCGTGGCTGGCACCGGCTTTGTCATCGGTTGGTGATGGAGCCGGTCCGCCCAAGCAGAAGACTCGGGCGGACCGGGTGCCATGCCCTCACGCTCCCAAAAACCACAGAAGGGGTAGTTCTGACATGAACGCAAGTAGTCTATCGCCAGCCCGCTGGCGTTCCACGCCCGGCACGGTTGCAGCAGCCGTCGCCGCACCCACCATCGCAGCCGTATTGTCGCTCGGCATGACCGCGAATCTCCTCGAGCGTTTTGGTCTGACGTACTACGCGGCGCTCGCGATCGTGACCACTCTTGCCAACGGTGGCATCTACGCGGTCATCGCCATCTGGCCGTTCATTGCACCGGTGGCGATCACGGTGAAGACCCTCATGGCCGTCTTCGGCACTGCGGCGGCCGTCGGTTTCTGAGGTTCACGGTCGGGCGGGGCGAGTCCTCGCCCGACCGCTGGATTCGGCGAGTTTTTCTGTGAGGGGCAGAACAGTGGGGAGTACTCAAGGGCTGATGACCGCCATCGTCGTCAGCGAGCTCAGAGCACAAGGAGTGCTCACGATCGGGTGGCGACGCGCGGTTGCGGGGATAGTGTTCCTCGGCGGTGCGGCAGCGATTGTGGCCGTTGCGCTCCGTGACGTGCTTGCGCGAACGGATCCCACGATTCTGCAGTTGGCGCTCGCTAGTGTGGGCGGGATCGGACTCATGGCCGGAAACGCCGTGGCTGGCGCGACTCTGGCCGAGACGGGGGCGGAGGCGATGCGGTCCAGGTTGGTGCACCTGCCGGTCACCCGTGGCCAGCACAGCGCGCTCCTTCTTGGCACCGGGCTCGCGCGTAGCGCCCTCCTCGCACTCGGGCTGGTCGGTCTGGTGATTTTCGTCTTCTGGCCGTTCATGCCCACGAGCCACCGGGTCCCCGCCCTGCTCACGGCACTGCTGATGCCGACGCTCCCTGTGGTCGTCGCGGGCTGGGCGACGAGACGTTCGGCCCCGTTCTCACCGATGTGGGTCCTGGTGCCGATGTTGGCCATCACGGGTGTGGTGATCGCCGGGCCTGTCGATGTACCGGAAACCGCGCGGGCACTTGTCAGTCTGCTGGCGGTCCCGGCACGGGCGCTGGTGGGAGATGTGGAACCAGCCACGAGCCTTCTGTTCGCCGTGTCGTGGGGAGCGCTCGCCCTCTTCGGAGCACACCTCAGTGCTGGGCGTGGGCGGCCAACGGCCGAAAGAAGGCCTCTATGGTCCCGACTGCCTTCACGCCCCGCCAATCCCCGGGGAGAGCTGGGCTCCGCCATCGAACTCGTCGTCTCTACACTCAGCACGGCACGGCTGGTGTTCGGCGGCATCGTTGCGGTCATCATGGTTGCCGTGGGCAGCCATGCCCTGGCCGGCGGGACACCGCAGATTCTCGCTGTGGCGGTCGTCGTCTCTTCGGCGACGGTGGTGTCCGCGGCGGCGGCGGCAATCGTCGGCCCCCGACCGCCGCACCTGCGTCGCCTGATCCCCTCGCTGCCCCTTGGTGAGACCATCGTCCGCAAGGCAGAGACCATCGCTATCGGCGTGGTTGGCACCGTTCTCGTCGGGGTGTGCTGCGGCATGACAGTGATAGTGACAGACGTCACGATCCTTGCCCCCGTCTCGCAGCTTGCTCTGCCGTTCGTCGTCGGCGCGATCGTGACTCGTCTTCGTGTCGTTGACGGTCGAATGGGCCGTGTCGTGCTGACCTTCGTCGCGGTCCAGGTCCTTGTCGCACGCCTTGTGATGACGGTCGTTGCCGTTGCAGTTCTGGGCCCGGCCGTCCTGATCCTCTGTCCCGTCATCGACCTGGCGCTGGGCGCGCTTGTTCTGTGGGCCCCAGGGATTGGGGTTGAACGATGAGCCGCGTCGAGGTGGGGAGTGCCGTCGCTACGTTGTCGTGGGGCCTGCCGCCGGCATCTCTGACCCGGATCCGCGAGTAGTGGTCGGCGGGTCGTGACGCGCAGATGCCCTTTGCCTTGGAACGATGAGGTTTGTCGAGAACGCCAGGGTCCAGGG
>RZYE01000049.1 GCA_009930425.1 Actinomycetota bacterium
CCGACGAGACCACCTCGGCTGCGCCCGAGGAGACCGGCACCTCGGCTCCCGCCGCTGCCGGCACCCTGACCGTGTGGGTCGACGAGACCCGCATCGACGTGTTCAACACCCTCTCCGAGGAGTTCGTCGCGGAGACGGGCGTCTCCCTGGATGTCATCCAGAAGCCCTCAGCTGACATCCGTCCCGACTTCGTGGCACAGGCCCCGACGGGCGAGGGACCCGACCTCATCGTCGGCGCCCACGACTGGGTCGGCGAGTTCGTCTCCAACGGCGTCGTGCAGCCGGTGGAGGTCGGCGACAAGATGGGTGACTTCACCGAGGCCGCCATCAACGGCTTCATGTACGACGGCCAGCTCTACGGCGTTCCCTACTCGATCGAGAACATCGCCCTGGTCCGCAACAACGCCCTGGCCTCGGAGACGCCGGCCACCTTCGACGAGCTGATCGCCGCGAAGCCGACCGAGGCGGAGTACCCGATCCTCATCCAGCAGGGCGACGCGGGTGACGCCTACCACCTCTACCCGATCCAGACCTCGTTCGGCGCCCCGGTCTTCGTGACCGACGACACCGGCTCCTACACCGCGGAGATCGGCATGGGCGGCGAGGCCGGAGCGGCGTTCGCCAACTACCTGGTCACCATGGCCGACGCCGGCGCCGTCAGCGCCTCCATCGGTCCGGACCAGGCCAAGCAGGCCTTCCTCGACGGCAAGAGCCCGTACATCATCACGGGGCCCTGGTGGACCGGCGACTTCGTGGACGCCGGCCTCGACATCTCCGTGCTGCCGGTGCCGTCCGCCGGTGGCGAGCCGTCGGCCCCGTTCGTCGGTGTCCAGGGGATCTACCTCTCCTCGCAGTCCGAGAACGCGCTGCTCGCCAACCAGTTCCTCGACTGGATCGCCACCCCGGACGTGCAGTTCAAGCTCTACGAGTTCGCCGGCCGCACCCCGGCCATGACCGAGGCCGCGGACCAGGTCGACGACGCGATCCTCGCCGGCTTCGGCGAGGCCGGCGCCCAGGGCCTCCCGATGCCCGCCATCCCCGAGATGGGGTCGGTGTGGACCTTCTGGGGCCAGACCGAGATCAACATCATCAACGGCGACGTGGATGACCCGGCTGCGGCGTGGACCACCATGATCGAGAACATCGAGGCCCAGTTCTAGGACGCGAACTCATGACGAGGGTGGGCCGCAGCGCATGAGGCGGGGCGGCCCACCCCTGGCCTTGGTCGCAACGATGCGAAAGCGGGGAGCAACTGCATGTCGGTGACAACCGAAACACCGAAACGGGTCGAGGAACCGCGCCTGTCACACGCGCGGGACATCTCCCGGCCCGGATTCATCGTCAAACTCATCCTGATGGCGCTCATCAACGCCTTCGGCCTCTACGGGATCCTGGCCGCCTGGGCGCAGGAATCCATGGGCGTGGTGGCCTTCCTGGCCGTCGCCCTCATCGCCGCCAACTGGGTTTACTTCTCCAAGCGGGCCGTGCCCGCCAAGTACCTGTACCCGGGACTGGTCTTCCTGGCCGTCTACCAGCTCTACGTGATGGGCAACACGGCGTTCGTGGCCTTCACGAACTACGGGGACGGCCACAACTCCACCAAGGCGGCCGCCGTCGAGCAGATCCTGAAGACATCGGACCGCCGGATCGAGGGTTCGCCCACCTATCCGGTGGCCATCGTGAGCCAGGGCGCGAACCTCGGCTTCGCCGTCGTGCGCGACGGCGAGGTGCAGCTCGGCACCATGGACGACCCGCTGGCTCCCGCGGAGGGTGAGGTCGACGGGGACCGCGTGGCCGCCGTCGAGGGCTGGGACATCCTCACCATCGGCGAGATCCAGCAGCAGCAGAACGAGGTGCTCGGACTGCGCGTCTCGCTCAGCGAGGAACCGGCCGACGGCTGGCTTCGCACGGACAACGGATCGCTCGCCTACGTGGCCCGCTCCACCCTCACCTATGACGAGGCCGCGGACACGTTCACGAACGATGAGGGCAAGGTCTTCAGCGCCGATCCCGATCGGGGCGTCTTCGCCGCGGAGGACGGCGAGGAACTCGTCCCCGGCTGGCGCGTCCTCGTCGGTTTCGAGAACTTCGCGAAGATGTTCACCGACTCCCGGCTCTCCGGGCCGTTCTTCCAGATCCTCGTCTGGACGTTCGCCTTCGCGATCCTCTCCGTCGTGACCACCTTCGCCCTCGGGCTGTTCATCGCGGTGATCTTCAACGACCCGCTCGTGAAGGGACGCCGGTTCTACCGGGCGATGTTCATCCTCCCGTACGCCTTCCCCGGCTTCCTCGCCGCGCTCGTCTGGAAGGGCATGCTGAACAAGGAGTTCGGCATCATCAACCAGACCCTCCTCGGCGGGGCGGACATCAACTGGCTCGGCGACGGCAACCTGGCCAAGCTCGCGATCCTGGGCGTGAACCTCTGGCTGGGATTCCCGTACATGTTCCTGATCACCACGGGTGCACTCCAGTCGATCCCGGGCGAACTCATGGAGGCGGGCGTCATGGACGGGGCCGGACCGTGGCGCAGGTTCCGGTCCATCACGTTCCCGCTCCTGCTCGTCTCGGTGGCCCCGCTGCTGATCGCGAGCTTCGCCTTCAACTTCAACAACTTCTCGCTGATCTACATGCTGACGGGCGGCGGTCCGAACTTCCCCGGCGCGCCAGTCGTCATCGGTGAGACGGACATCCTCATCTCGATGGTGTACGCCGTCGCCTTCGAGTCCGGTGTGAAGCAGTACGGCCTCGCCAGCGCGCTGTCGATCCTGATCTTCGTCATGGTCGGCGTCATCTCCTGGCTCGGCTTCCGTCAGACCCGCAAGCTGGAGGAGATCCTCTGATGGCCACCAGGACACAGGTCAAGCCCCCCGTCATCGAGAACGCCAACGACACCCGCCTCCGCGGGAGCCGGTGGTGGGGAAAGGTCGGCTGGAAGCACGTCCTCGGCGTCGCGATCATCGCGTACGCGGTCTTCCCACTGCTCTACGTGCTGTCCGCCTCCCTCAGCCCCGGCGGTACCCTCACCGGTTCCGCGCGGCTGTTCAGCGAGGTCTCGGGCGTCAACTACGCGGAGCTCATGGAGACCAACTTCCCGAAGTGGATGCTCAACTCACTGATCGTCTCCTCCGCCTCGGCGGTGGGCACGGTGGTGATGGGCGCCGCGGCGGCGTACGCGTTCTCGCGGTTCCGCTTCAAGGGCCGGCGTGGCGGGCTCACCGCCCTGCTCATCATCCAGATGTTCCCCCAGATGCTCGCCTTCGTCGCGATCTTCCTGCTGCTCCTGACGCTGGGCGACGTGTTCCCGGCACTGGGCATCGGGAACCACCTCGCGTTGATCGCCGTCTACCTCGGCGGCGCGCTGGGAGCCAACACGTTCCTCATGTACGGCTTCTTCAACACCATCCCCCGTGACCTCGACGAGGCCGCGAAGATCGACGGCGCCACCCACGCCCAGATCTTCTGGGGGATGATCATGCGGCTGGTGACCCCGATCCTGGCGGTCGTGGGCCTGCTGTCGTTCGTCAGCACCTACGGCGAGTTCATCCTCGCCCGCATCGTGCTGAACCGGCCCGAGTCGTACACCCTCGCCGTGGGCCTGTACGTCTGGGCCTCGGACGAGCGCAACGCCCCCTGGTCGCTGTTCGCGGCCGGCGCCGTGATCGCGGCCATCCCGATCGTCGCCCTGTTCATGTACCTCCAGAAGTACATCGTGGCCGGCCTCACCGCCGGCGGCGTCAAGGGCTGACACCTCACCGGACGCCCCCGCTGCACGGCGGGGGCGTCCGCGTGTCCTAGGATCGAGGCGTGCCCGTCCGAGACCACGAGGTGATCGAGTTCGGCGACGACGGCGCCTACTCCTCCTCCGACGCCGCCCGCTGGGTGCCCGAGCCGCCCAAGGCGTCCGGGCGGAGCGCCTTCCAGCGCGACCGTGCCCGGGTGGTCCACTCCGCGGGCCTGCGCCGCCTCGGCGCCAAGACCCAGGTGATGGGTCCCTCCTCGGACGACTTCGTCCGCACGCGCCTCACCCATTCCCTCGAGGTGGCGCAGGTCGGCCGCGAGCTCGGCAACTCCCTCGGCTGCAACCCGGACGTCGTCGACGCCGCGTGCCTGTCCCACGACCTCGGCCACCCGCCGTTCGGCCACAACGGGGAGCGTGCGCTCGCCGAGGTGGCCCGCGGGATCGGTGGGTTCGAGGGCAACGCCCAGACACTCCGGCTCCTCACGCGCCTCGAGGCGAAGGCCACCCACCCCGACGGGCGCTCCGCCGGCCTCAACCTCTCCCGCGCCTCCCTCGACGCCGTGTGCAAGTACCCGTGGCCGGCGGGGGAGGGTCCCGCTCGCCGCGACGGGACGCCGAACGCCAAGTTCGGGGTGTACGCGGACGACTCCGAGGTGTTCGGCTGGCTCCGCGACGGTGCCGTCCCCGGGCGCCGCTGCCTGGAGGCCGACGTGATGGACCTGTCGGACGACATCTCCTACTCCGTCCACGACGTCGAGGACGGTATCGCCGCCGGCCTGATCGACCCCACCACGATCCCGCGCGAGATCGACCGCATCGTGGAGGCGACGGCGTCGTGGTACCGAGGTGCCGCCAGCCCGGACGCCGTCCACGACGCGCTCCTCCGCCTCATGGGCCAGCCGTACTGGGTGGGGGAGTTCCACCGCTCCCGGGGCGCCCTGGCGGCGCTGAAGGACATGACGAGCCAGCTCATCGGCCGGTTCTGCGGGGACGCCGAGCGCGCGACCCGCGAGGTCCACGGGTCCGGCCGGCTCACGCGGTACGCCGCCGCCCTCGTGGTCCCGGCCGACACCGCCGCAGAGATCCTGGCCCTCAAGGGGCTCGCGGTCACCTACGTGATGGCCCCCCGCGAGCTCGAACCCCTCTACCTCACCCAGCGGACCGTCCTCTTCGACCTCGTGGACGCCCTCATGGACGCCGGCGCGGCCGAACTGGAGGCCGAGTTCGTCGGGGACTTCCGCGCCGCGGCGTCCGACGGCGAGCGCCTGCGCGTGGTGGTTGACCAGGTGGCCTCGCTCACGGACCACTCCGCACACCAGTGGCACGCGCGCCTGAGGGGGATGCTCTCCACAGCCTGGTGAGGAGCGGCGGCCTCGTCCGGCCGGCCCACCTAGACTGTGCCCATGGCCCGCATGATCAAGCGCGATGACATCGCCGCTGTTCGCGAGCGGGCCCGGATCGACGAGATCGTCTCCCAGTTCGTCACGCTGCGCCCCGCGGGCGTCGGCTCCATGAAGGGCCTGTGCCCCTTCCACGACGAGCGCACCCCGTCCTTCCACGTCCGCCCCCAGGTGGGGCACTGGCACTGCTTCGGCTGTGGGGAGGGTGGGGACGTCATCTCCTTCGTGCAGAAGATCAACAGCATGTCGTTCGTCGAGGCCGTCGAGTGGCTCGCGGACCGGACCGGGGTCCAGCTGCACTACGACGACGACGGCGGCCCCTCCCGCCCCCGCGAGGACCCGGGCCGGCGGCAGCGCCTCATCGAGTCGCACTCCCTGGCCGAGCAGTTCTACCGGGACCAGTTGCGGAGTCCGGAGGCGGTGGTCGCGCGCCGGTTCCTCGCGGAGCGGGGGTTCGACCAGGCGGCGGCGGACGCCTTCGCCGTGGGCTACGCCCCCAAGGGCTGGGACAACCTGGCGCGGCACCTGCGCGGCAAGGGCTTCACGGAGGCCGAGCTGGCCGTCTCGGGTCTCTGCACGCAGGGCAACCGCGGCGTCTACGACCGCTTCCGCGGCCGCCTCATGTGGCCCATCCGGGACATCACCGGCACCACGGTCGGCTTCGGCGCCCGGCGGCTGCACGAGGACGACCAGGGGCCGAAGTACCTCAACACCCCGGAGACCGCGCTCTACAAGAAGTCCCACGTCCTGTACGGACTGGACCTGGCCCGCAAGTCGATCGCGACCCAGCGCCAGGTCGTGGTGGTGGAGGGCTACACGGACGTGATGGCCGCCCACCTCGCCGGCGTGACCACCGCCGTCGCCACCTGCGGCACCGCCTTCGGGGAGGACCACATCCGGATCGTGCGCCGGCTGCTGGGGGACGTTGCGGACGAGTCCGCCGGCGTCTCCTTCTCCTCCCAGGTCAGCCGCGGCGGCCAGGTCATCTTCACCTTCGACGGTGACGCCGCCGGCCAGAAGGCCGCGCTCAAGGCCTTCGACGAGGACCAGCGGTTCGCCGCCCAGACCTTCGTGGCCGTGGAGCCGAGCGGCATGGACCCCTGCGAGCTCCGGATGGCCAAGGGCGACGAGGCGCTCGCCGCCCTCATCGCCCGCCGCGTGCCGCTGTTCGAGTTCGCGATCCGCACCGCGCTGGCAGCCGTGGACCTGAACACGGCCGAGGGCCGGGTGGGGGCGTTGCGGGCGGCCGCGCCCGTCGTCGGCAGGATCCGGGACCGGGCCCTGCGCGCCGAGTACTCCCGCGAACTCGCCGGGTGGCTGGGCATGGACGAGGGGGACGTGCGCCGCGCCGTCGGCGGCTCCGAGCGGCGCGACGAGCGCCAGACGGAACGGCCGGACCGTCCCCGCCAGGAGGACCCGGTGGCCAAGCTGGAACGGGAGGCGCTCGAGGTGGTCCTCCAGCTCCCGGCGACGGCGGTGCGGTGCGGGTTCGACGACGTCGGCCCCGGGGCGTTCGTCGTCCCGGCGCACCGCGCGGTCCACGACGCCATCCGGGCCGCCGGGGGAGCGGCCGCCGCGGGGAGCGACGTCGTCGGCTGGGTGGACGAGGTGCGTGCCGGGGCGCCGGAGCCGGTGGCCCGGCTGGTCACCGGCATGGCCGTCGCCCCGCTCCCGGTGTCCGACGACGCCGCGCAGCGCAACTACGCGGCGGGCGTTCTCACCGCCTTGATCCGGATGGCGCTGACCCGGACCATCGGGGACATCAAGGGCGAGCTGCAGCGCACCGAGCCGGGGTCGGAGCGCTACAACCAGCTCTTCGGTGAGCTCATCGCCCTGGAGACGCAGCGCCGCTCGCTGGGTGAGGACCGGTAGGCGGCGCACCGGCCGGGGTGTCCTCCGATCGGCGTGACGGGGCTAGACTTGGGGGAAATCGCTCGCGGTCACGCTCCTGCCATGACGGCCCTGTCCCGCCTCCGGCCGAGCTGTTCCGCCGCCACACCGTCGACCCTCGACAGCCTGGAGAGACATGCCGTCCTCGGACCGGCGTTCCGGATCGGGCACCCGCACGGGTGCCTCGACCGATGAACGCGCACCACTCATCCCCATCCTCGCGCGCCACGTGCGGCACGTGGAGGGCAAGGCGACCCGGGGCCGGGTCGGCCCCAAGGACCGCACCCGGTTCCAGGTCATCGCCCTGCTCATGCGCTCGGAGCGTGCCCGGATCAAGGAGGATCCCACGCTCGGCGAGCCGGCCCGCAAGGAGTTGCTGAAGCGCATCGAGGGGATCGGCAACATCCTCGCCCACACCGCGGCGCGTGACACCAGCCTCCTCAACCTCCTCGGAGAGGACGTCACGCCCGGTCTCGCCGCGCGGCAGCTGCGCCGGGAGTGGCTCGAGGAGGCGGGCATCGAGGTGGGGCCCGAGGAGGTCGAGGCTCCGAGCCACGAGGCCCCGCTGGTCCCGGCGGAGCTGGCCCAGCGGCAGGTGGTCCCGCCGTCGGTCCTGGCCCGGGCGCGCGCCAACCCGTTCCTCGCCCCGGACCTCCGTCCCCGCGAGGAGGTGCGTCCCCGTGGCCAGCTTCTCGGGTGGGACCTGATGGACCCCCTCTACCGCGCGTTCGAGCAGGGAGCGGGCGGCGCGGCGGCGTCGATGCCGCTGCCGGAGCCGCTGCGCCCCGACCAGTTCGCCCCGCCCGGCCAGCACCTCATGCCGCACCAGGCGCGGGTCCTCGAGGCGGTCCGCCGCGGCCACCGTACCTTCCTGCTCGCTGACGAGCCCGGACTGGGGAAGACGGCACAGGCGCTCATCGCAGCCACGGTGGCGGACGCGTACCCGATGCTCGCCGTCGTGCCGAACGTCGTCAAGATCAACTGGGCCCGCGAGGTGGCCCTGTGGACCCCGCACCGCCGCGTCACCGTCATCCATGGCGACGGGGAGGACATGGACGCGTTCGCGGACGTCTTCGTGGTCAACTACGAGATTCTCGACCGACACCTCGCCTGGGCCTCGACGCTGGGCTTCCGCTCGATGGTGGTGGACGAGGCGCACTTCATCAAGAACCTGTCCTCCCAGCGTTCCCGGCACGTCCTCGCCCTCGCGGAGGGCATCCGTTCCCGTACCCCGGGCGGGAACCCGCTGCTGATGGCGCTCACCGGTACCCCGCTGATCAACGATGTCGAGGACTTCCGCGCGATCTGGCGGTTCCTCGGCTGGATCAAGGGGGACCAGCCGAGCCCTGCGCTCGTGCGCAAGCTCGAGGAGATCGGACTCACGCCCGCCGACCACGACTTCTACCCGGCGGCCCGCGACGCCGTCATCAGCATGGGGATCGTCCGCCGGCGGAAGGCGGATGTGGCCGCCGACCTCCCGGCCAAGCGCGTGGTGGACCTCCCCGTGGAGCTCGACGACGCCGTCGGCCGTTCCGTCCGGCGCGCGGAGCGGGCACTCGGGAAGCGTCTCGCCACGCGGTACCGCGCCCTGCTCGAGGCGCGGGAGCTGCCCGCGACCACGATCGACGAGGACCTCATGAGGCGTGTGGCGCACGCCGAGCTGGAGGCGGCGGGAGCGAAGGGCGCCGAGAACGTCTTCACGATGGTGCGCCGGATCGGACAGGGCAAGGCCTCCCTGGCGGCGGACTACGCGGGCCAGCTCGCGCGTTCCGCCGGCAAGGTGGTGCTCTTCGCCAAGCACATCGACGTCATGGACACCGCCGAGCAGGTCCTCGCCGATGCCGGGTTGGCCACCGTGTCGATCCGGGGCGAGCAGACCGCGAAGCAACGCCAGCTGGCGATCGATGCGTTCCAGAAGGACCCCGCGGTGGCCGTGGCCGTGTGCTCGCTGACAGCGGCGGGAGTGGGGCTGAACCTGCACGCCTCCTCCAACGTGGTGCTCGCGGAGCTGTCCTGGACGGCGGCCGAGCAGGAGCAGGCCATCGACCGGGTGCACCGGATCGGCCAGGAGGAGCCGGTGACGGCTTGGCGGATCCTCGCGGCGCACACCATCGACTCGAAGATCGCCGAGCTCATCGACTCCAAGCAGGGGCTCGCCGCCCGCGCCCTCGATGGCAGCGACACCGAGGTCGGTTCGCGCGACTCCGTCCAGCTGGACGCCCTCGTCCACCTGCTGCGCGAGGCGCTGGGAGGCTGAGTCACCGAACCGTGCCCACTCGCGGGCGACGGATCTATCATCGAAGCCTGAGTCGAAGGCGGTGATCAGCTTGCAGACCATGGCGCGCCTGACGAGTGCGTACCACAGCGCACGGATCGAGGAGTTCGACGAGAACTCGCGCTACGTCATCCTGAGCGACTGCCACCGTGGTGACGGCGCGCTGTCCGACGAGTTCCTGAAAAACAAGAACGTGTTCGTCGCCGCGCTGGACCACTACTGGCGCCAAGGCTTCACCTACATCGAGGGCGGCGACGGGGACGAACTCTGGGAGCACAAGGACTTCCGGCACGTCTTCCGGGCCAACCGCGCGGTGTGGACCCGCATCAAGCCGTTCCACGACGCCGGCCGGTTCATCAAGCTGTACGGCAACCACGACATGCACCTGAAGTTCCCCGAGTACGTGCGCAAGAACCTGTGGACGGCGCCCGATCCGGACACCGGTGAGATGGTGCCGTTCCTCAAGGGGCTCGAGCCCGTCGAGTCGGTGGTGCTGCGGCACAGGACCACCGGGCAGGAGATCCTGCTGGTGCACGGCCACCAGGGAGACTTCTCCAATGACCAGGCGTGGCTGATGAACATGTACTCCCTCCGCTTCTTCTGGAAGTACCTGCACGCCTTCGGCATCAAGAGCCCGTCCAGCCCGGTGCGCAACTCGTTCGAACGCCACAAGGTGGAGCGGAACTACGTCAAGTGGATCAGGCTCAACCGGATCGCGCTCATCTGCGGCCACACCCACCGGGAGAAGTTCCCCCGGGAGGACGAGCTCCCGTACTTCAACTCCGGCAGCTGCGTCTATCCCTCCCACATCACCGGCCTGGAGATCGTGAACGACACCATCACCCTCGTCCGCTGGCGGGTGGATGCGAACGAGGCGGGGCTCCTCCAGGTGGCGCGGCGCGTGATCGCGGGGCCGACACCGCTCGCCTCCTTCGACCTGAAGCGGCAGGACGGCGTCCGCGGCGGGACCTGATCAGCAGGTTCGGGCCTGCCGGGGTGCGCGACTGCACCCACCGGCCTCACGGAGCGGCGGGCACCCGTACCGGGCAACCAGTGCCCCCGGCGGGGCTTGAACCCGCGACCGACGGATTATGAGTCCGCTGCTCTGACCGGCTGAGCTACAGGGGCGCGTGCCCTCGGCGGGCACGCCCCAAGGATACGTGCGGTGGAGCACGGCCTGAAATCCGGTTACCGTAGCGGAGTGTTCCGCAGGATGTCCGGCCGCAACCCCGTTGCCACCCACCTCAAGAACGTCGGCGCATTGACGACGGCGCCGCTCGAGGACGGCCGCTGGCTCGCCGTGGCGGCGGGGGAGTTCGCCGTCGTGGACGAGGACGGGATCTCGGTGCGGGCACCCTGGACGGATCTGGAGCGGGCGTCGTGGGATGGGGAGCGCCGGGAACTGACCATGCTACGGATCGACGGCGAGCCCCCGATCGTGCTGCGGCTCGCCACCGACGAGGTCTTCCACACGATGACGGCGGTGCGGGAGCGGGTGAACGGGTCCATCGTCCACGTCGAGTACCTCGCCACTGCCGGGGGGGAGATCCGCGCGCTCGTGCGTCGTTCTGCGGACGGGACCCTGTTCTCGCAGCTCGTGGCGCGGGGGCCCGTGACGGACGCGGACATGGAGGCGGCAGCGTCGTTGGAACGGCGGGCGCGGGCGGCAGCCGGGCTGCCGACCACCTGACGGCACGGACTGGTGGCGCGGGGGCGCTCGCGATTTCGTCCGTGCGGCTCGGGGCTGGTAAGGTCGTTCAGCGCGATCCCGCGTAGCTCAATTGGCAGAGCATCCGACTGTTAATCGGACGGTTACTGGTTCGAGTCCAGTCGCGGGAGCC
>RZYE01000050.1 GCA_009930425.1 Actinomycetota bacterium
CACCTCCGGACGGAACGCGTTCACCGCCTTCCATGCGGAGGGCAGCAGCAGCGCGGCGGCCGCCACCTTGATCGCATCGCCGGCGAGGAACGGGATGACGCCCAGCGTAAGGCCCTCGCGCAGGCCCACGCCGAGGAATGCCATGAGCCAGGCCGTGCCGATCAGGTAGATCACCGCGGAGCCCGCGGCCGCCGCCAGCAGCATCGAGGGGACCCTCCGGTCCGACCAGCGCCGCGCCCCCCAGCCCACGAGCACCGAGGCGGGGACGAACGCGAGGATGTAGCCGAAGGAGGCGAACGCCCACCCGGCGTTGCCGTCGGCGAAGAGGGGCGCACCGGCGAGGCCGAGCGCGAGGTAGAGGACCGTCGTCGCGGCCGCCCGCGCGGGCCCGAGCGCCGCACCCGTCAGGACGACGGCGAAGGTCGCCAGTGACAGCGGCACGGGCGTGAAGGGCAGCGGGATGGCGAGCTGGCCCGCGACGGTGAGCAGCGCCGTCGCCGAGACGACGAGGGCGGCGTCCCGCACGCGGCGGGCGGGGACGAGGTCGGCGAGGACGGGGGCCGTGGCGAGCGTTGTCATGGGGACTCCTCGGTGTTGGCGTGCTGGCACCATCCACGCTAGTGCCGCCGCCACGGGGAAGGTGGTGCGCGGTGGGCACAGCGACGGGACCGCAATGTTGGTGGAATCGTACGGTCGTCAGGCCACCGGCGGGGGGCTCATCACCGTTCCAGGTCCCAGACCAGCTCGTTCAGGTCGCGGCACATCTGCTCCGAGGCCCGGTCCGCCGCCCGGGAGGCCGCCGCGGCGGAGAACCAGCCGTGGCCGAGCGTGGGGAACAGCCGGAACCGCAGCGGGACCCCGGCGGCGCGGAGGTTGTGGCCCAACCGGAACAGGTCCTCGGTGATGGGGTCCAGGCCCCCGGCCCCGAGCACCACCGGTGGGAGGCCGCGCAGGTCCGCCCGGCCCGGGGACACGCGCGGATCGTCCGCCAGCGACTCGTCCCCACCGAGGTAGCTCGCCCGCAGACCGGCGGTCCGTGCGGTGGTCTCCCACTCGACGGTGGGGTAGTTCAGGAAGAGGGCGTCCACCCGGATGCCGTGGTCCCGGGCCCACAGGGCGGCGGAGAGCGCCAGATTCCCCCCGGCGCTCTCGCCGGCCAGCACGAGGGTGTCGGAGCCGAACTCGTCGAGGTGGGAGGCCACCCAGGCGGTGGCGGCCACGGCGTCGTCGTACGCCGCGGGGAAGGGATGCTCGGGAGCGCGGCGGTAGTCCACCTGGATCACCGTGGCGGGCGTGGACTGCGCGAGGCGGGCGGCCTGCTTCTCGTGCGAGTCCAGGTCCCCGACCACCCAGCCGCCGCCGTGGAAGTAGACCACCACGGTGCGCGACGGCGCCACCGGGTCCTGGATGCGCACCGGGAGCACGAGGCCCTCGGAGTGCAGTTCGGAGTCGTCCACCGAGGCCACCCCGTAGTCCACGGCGTTCAGTTCCTTCCGGAACTCGAACGTGCGGGCGCGCGCCTCCGCGGCGTCCTCGGCGGTCAGGCCCGGGCGCACCCCGGCCTCCTCCATGCGGGCGTACCAGCCGGCCAGCTCGGCGTCCGGCACCGGGCCCCGGACGTGCCCGAGGTGCTCGCAGAGGAAGTCGAGGGACTGCGAGGTCACCTCGGGGACCACCTCCTCGGAGCGCGGCCCGGTGAAGACGTGCCCGCCCTCCGCCTCGATGAGCCGGTGGGCCACGCCGAGCTCGGCCAGCCGCGTGGCCAGGCGGGTGCTCTGGTCGAGGGGGACGAGGTCGTCGTCCCGCCCGTGGACGATCAGCGTGGGCGGCATCGCGGCCGTCACCGCGTGGAGGGGGGAGGCGGCGGGGTCGGTCCAGGCGCCGTCGCCCCACGAGTGGGCTCCCAGCGCCGGGAGGTCCGTGGGGGCGTACCAGTCGACGACGGCGCGCACCGTCGCGTCCCCGGCCGCGCCGGCCGCCGCGCCGGCCCCAGCCGCACCGGCGGCACCGGCCAGGAGCACGAGGTGGCCTCCGGCGGACTCGCCCCAGAGCGCGACGCGCGAGGTGTCGATGCCGAGGTCATCGTGGTGGTCCGCCAGCCACGCGACCGCGGCGGTGACGTCCTCCACCTGCGCCGGGAAGGGTGCATCCTTCACCAGCCGGTAGTCCACGAGCGCGACGGCGAAGCCCGCCAACACCATGCGCTCCACGATCCAGCCGCGCTCCAGCTCCCACCCCAGCCGACGGCGCGAGCCGGCCTCCCAGCCGCCGCCGTGCACCCACACGATCACCGGTGGGGCCTGGGTGGCCTCCCCGGTACGCGGCACGTGCAGGTCCAGGTACAGGGGCCGGTGCCCGGTGGGGGTGGCGTAGCAGAGGGCCTCCCACACGAGCTCGTCGGCCTGCCCGCGGCGGGGCGCAGGAGCGGGGAAGGCGGCCGGGCCGTCGGACAGGGACCCGGAAACGGTGCGCAGCATGCGTTCAGGGTATCGCCGGGGGTGTTGTAGCGTGTCGGGAACATCACAGGGAGGCCCCGATAAACCGTCTCGCCGCCGAATCCAGCCCCTATCTGCTCCAGCACGCGGGCATCGACGAGACAGCAGTTCAGCGCCCCGGCGGTTTGCCTCGGTTCGCCGAGGGTTGCCGTCGGACATGGATGCCGTAGCTTCGCGTGTCAGCCTCGTCCAGCACTAATCCGCTGCCCGTTGGTCGTCGCTACTTCTTGCGTTCGTTGGCGCGTTCTGCGGCCGCCTTGATCCTCCGAAACACCTCGGGTCCAACGCGGTCGACGAGCATCGTGCCGTCATCAACAGGGTACAGCGGTCGTTCAGCGCGGAATATCTCAGAGTGGTTCAGATCGACCAGGTCACGCCGCCACAGGTGGATCTTGGACTCGTGGGTGAAGGCTCCTCGAACTGAGTCGAGAGACTTCGACGTCGCGACCCACTTGTACTGTGAGTCCTGTAGAAGTTGGTAGTCAATCGCCCGTGTGACGCAGGCAGCGACCCAATCGGCGAACTGGATGTTGGCGCTGAGGATGCTGTCGACGTGCATCGGTGGTTCGATTATGCGCTTCATCTCTGGGAACTCGGCGGCTCGCCCGAGGATGTGGCCATACATGGTCGGGAGCCGGGTGGCCCGGGTCTTCTCGTTGATTTGGTCGATCATGACCAGAACGTTTTTGCTCTGCAAGTCGGCGTGCCGAGCGATGCGGTTGAGCGCCTCGCGCATCGCCGCGGTTTCGCGCGCTTCTGTGTCGAGGTGAGTCTGCTTCGGTGTTCCGAGGGGCTTCTCGTCCGCGTAGTAGAACAGCGAGCCCCCAAGCCGACGAACATTGCTGACCAGGCCGTTGAAGACGCGAATCTGCTGCGGGTAGCGCTGGAGCGTGTCGGGCCTGAAGATGCTGGCGCCTTTTCGTTCCCATCGGCCGGGATGCTCGGCATCAGCGATCTCAGACTTGAAGACCCTGCGCTTCTCCTCGGTGAAGATCGCGCCGAACTGCCTCGCCTTGTCGGCTGGAAGGACTATTCCTGCGTAGCCGAAGGCGGGACTCGTGCTGAATCGTGGATCATCTCGGGCGACGAACGCGCCGGTCTCCCCGATCTCGTCGATGTAGGCCAGCAGCACACCGGTATTGTCCCCTACGTGCCCGGAGTGTTCAGCGAGGCAGACACATCTGGGGAGACAACGCAGAAGCCCACGCACTACGGCGTGGGCTTCTCGAATCGGCGCTCGGGGAACTGTTCCATCCCTAGCTACCTGCACTAGATGATAGGGCAAGCGTGTCGGGGGCTCAACCCTTCGAGAAGACTCAGCCGAAGTGCCCGCTCGTGGACTACCTGAACAGCGAGAGCTACGCCTTGGTGAGCAGCGCCTTCGTCGCCAGCATCCGGGAGTAGCTGCTGACCCGTGTGCCCAGTCCTGGGTTGAGCCAGCATCGTCGTCATCGGGACGCCGAGTGGCGTGGATTTGTGCACAAGAATGAGAGCCAACAAGGGTCCCACGCGCCAGGAGTCACAGGATATGGCCAACCGTCTCGCCGGCGAATCCAGCCCCTACCTCCTCCAGCACGCGGGCAACCCGGTGGACTGGTTCCCGTGGGGTGAGGCAGCCTTCGAGGCCGCCGCCGAGCGGGACGTCCCCATCCTCCTGAGCATCGGGTACTCCACCTGCCACTGGTGCCACGTGATGGCCCACGAGTCCTTCGAGGATCGGACGATCGCGGCGTTCCTGAACGAGCACTTCGTGGCGGTGAAGGTGGACCGGGAGGAACGGCCGGACGTCGACGCCGTCCACATGCGCGCCGCCCAGGCCATGGGGGTGCGCGGGGGGTGGCCGCTCAGCGTCTTCCTGACCCCGGACGGGCTCCCCGTGTTCGCCGGGACGTACTGGCCCCCGGAGCCACGCGGGGGCATGCCCGGCTTCCTCCAGGTCCTCGCCGCCGTCGCCGAGGCGTGGCGCACCGACCGCCGTTCCCTCCTCGAGGGCGCCGATCGCGTCGCCGCCTTCCTCCGGGCGCCCGAGGAGGTGCGCGGAGGGGAGTGGAGCGAGGGGCCGCGCGGTGAGGACGGTCGCGGCGAGGACGGCCGCGGCGAGGACCTCGAGCGGAGCGTCGCGATCGCCGTCGAGACGTTGCGCGGTCAGTTCGACCGCCGGAACGGCGGCTTCGGGGGTGCGCCGAAGTTCCCGCAGCCACCGCTCCTCACGTTCCTCCTGCGTCACCACGCCCGCACCGGGGCGCCGGATGCGCTCGCCATGGTGGAGCAGACGCTGGCCGCGATGGCGCGCGGCGGCATCCACGACCAGCTCGGCGGCGGGTTCGCCCGCTACTCGGTGGACGCCCGCTGGAAGGTGCCGCACTTCGAGAAGATGCTCTACGACAACGCCCAGCTCCTCGAGTTGTACGCGGACCTGGCGGTGATCACCGGGAACCGGGAGTACCGCGTCGTGGCGGAGCGGATCGTCGCGTGGCTCGAGCGCGAGATGCTCGCCGACGGCGGTGCGTTCGCCGCCGCCCTCGACGCGGACAGCGAGGGGGTGGAGGGCCGCTTCTACGTCTGGACGGAGGCTGAGGTGGACGCCCTCCTCGGGCCGGACGACGCCGCCCTGCTCAAGGCCCACTTCGGCATCCGGGATCCGGGCGAGTTCGAGGGCACCACGGTCCTGCGCGTGGTGGCGAGCGTGGACGAGCTCGCGGCGTCGCGTGGCGAGCCCGCCGCCGAGGTGCGGGCGAGGATCGCACGGGCGGCCGAGGTGATGCGCGAGGCGCGCTCTCGGCGGGTGCGTCCGGGCCGGGACGGCAAGGTGGTGGCCGGCTGGAACGCCCTCGCCATCCACGCCCTCGCCCGCGCCGGCCGCGCCCTCGGGCACGGTGGCTGGGTGGCGCAGGCCGAGGCGGCGGCGTCGTTCGTGCTGGGGGCGATGCGGGACGACGACGGCGCGCTCGCCCGCACCTTCGCGCGCGGGCGGACGTCCGGGGCCGGGGTCCTGGAGGACCACACCGCGATGGCGCGTGCGCTGCTCACCCTGTATGGGGCGACCGGTGAGGAGCGGTGGCGTCAGGAGGCGCGGCAGCTCCTGGACCTCGCCCGGGACAGGTTCCGCCACGAGAGCGGGGTGGGGTACCACGACACCGCCGCCACCGACCTGTTCGCCCGGCCGCGCGACCTCGGGGACGGCGTGACGCCGTCGGGGAATGCACTGATGGCCGAGGCGCTGCTCGTGCTGGGCACCCTGGAGCACGACGAGGACCCCCGGCGTGAGGGAGGCGCCGTGGTGCGGTTGCTGCTGGACGCGCCCGGCGGGCATCTCGCCGGCTTCGCCCTCGCGGTGGCGGAGCGGCTGCTGCATCCGCCTCGGGAGCTCGTCCTGGCGGGCGATCCCGCCTCACACGCCGTGACCGCGCTCCGGGACGTGGCGTTGGCCCGTTTCGACCCGTTCCTCGTGGTGGGCCATGACCCGGGTGGGGCGCCATCCGCCACCGTGTGTGAGGGCTTCACCTGCCACCTGCCGGTGACCGGGCCCCGCGAGTTGGCGGCAGTGCTCGAGGCGTAGCGGAACCCGTTCCAGCGCTCGGCCGGCTGGTGCCTATGCTGGAACCAGCAGCGAGGAGGCCGCCATGAGCGTTCCCGGATGGGACGAGTACTTCCTGGGGATCGCACACGCCGTCGCGGTGCGTGCCAAGTGCACACGGCGCAGGGTGGGCGCCGTGATCGTGGTGGACCGGCGGATCATCGCCACCGGGTACAACGGCGCGGCCCCCGGCGAGCCCGACTGCCTCGAGGGCGCGTGCCCACGTGGGCAGCTGCCCTACGACGTGATCCCGGGGCTCGGCGACTACGACCGACCCGGCACGCCGGGCTTCTGCATCGCCATCCACGCCGAGGTCAACGCGCTGCTGTTCGCAACCCGTGACACGAAGGGTGGGACCGCCTACATCACCGATCCACCGTGTCCCGGGTGCCGCAAGGCGCTGGCAGCCGCGGGGATCGAGCGGGTGGTGTACCCCGGCGGGGAGTACGACCGGCCCGGCCTCACCGCCTGGGAGTGACGGGCCCGGCATTCCCGGCCCGGCCGGTGCCGGTTCCCGGGAGGTTCAGGTAGCCGTCCTCCGCCGCGGCCCGGATGGCGTCCTGCGAGGTGGAGACGGGCCGCCCGTTCTCCTGGTAGCGCGTGCAGATGCGGTTCAGGTAGGTGACCACGGTGGCGAGCTTGACCGGGGGATCGAGCCGGCTGCCGACCGACTTGCGCGGCACGCCCTCCGCGAAGAGGCGCAGGACCTCGAGCTCCCGCGGGGCGAGGTTGGGCACCATCTCCTCGTCGGTGGCGAGCACGAACGCCAGGTCGGACGAGACCGCGAAGTTGCCGAGGCTGACGGAGCGCACCACGTCGAGGATCCTGTCCAGGTCGTCCGACTTCAGGATGAGCCCGGCGGCACCGGCCGCAATCGCCCGCCGGATCGGCACCGGGCGCAGCTCGGAGGTCAGCACCACCACCGAGACGCTCTCGGAGCTGAGTGATGCGATGCCCTCGGCCGGGTCCGAGCCGTCACCGAGGTTGAGGTCATAGAAGACGAGATCCGGCGGTGCGCCCCACTCGGCAAACTTCGTTCGCAGCTCGGCCAGGTTGCGGGACTGTCCCAGCCATTCGACGAGGGGGCCGGCGGCTCGGGCTCCGCGGCCACCACCGGTCCGTGGGGCGCGCGTGAGGAGGGAGGCGAGTCCCTCGACGACGATCGGATGGTCGTCGAGCGCTGCGATGCGGACCTGCTTCGGGGGGTTCTGGTCATGCGCCATTGGGATAAGGCTCCGTCGTCATGTCCGCGCGGCGTTTCTCTCATTGTCCACCGCCGCGGGGATCGTCGTCGAGAGATGGACGAAATCGGAGTCGGAGTCCACCGTCCAAGACGGTCCGATCGAGTCCACGAGCCGTTCCCGCAGGCTGCGACGGGGAGAGGCGACGAGGAGCGCGGTTCGCCAGGCATCTCCTGCTCGCATGATCGTCAGGGTGACATCGATGCGATCGTGGCGCCGGCTCGCCGTGAGGATGGTGCTGAGGGCCTGCGCGCCGTGGCGCTGCACCTCCGCGGGCACGTCCTCCGCCAAGCGCACGGTCGCGCCGTGGCCGAGCTCGCGCATGCGCCCGGCGACCGTCCTCAGGTCGACGTCGAGGTCCGGGAGCATCTCGTCCCGAGCAGAACGCTCGAGGGCCTCCGCGCGGGCGCGGACCGTGGGGTCCCTCGAATCGAGCGTGCCGTCGGATACCCCGCGGACGAAGGAGGCGATCGCCTCCCGGCGGGCGTCCATGCGGGCCGCGAGGCTCGCGATGAACTCGGACCGGGCCTGCGCCGCCGCTCGTGATCGCGCCGACTCCTCCCCGGTGCGGTGGGTTTCCCACGCCAGGGCGTCCAGCACGAGCCGGACGGCCAGGAACGCCGCGGTGCTGACCAGGGGTTGCACGATGACGGGCGTGAAGACGGTCCCGGCCAGTTCGGCGCCGGCGCGATCGAGCGTGAAGGCGAGCACCAGTGCGGCCGTTCCCAGTCCGGCGAGGCCGATGAGCGGCGGCCAGTGGAAGATGGTGAGCGGTACCACCACGGCGAGCGCGGCCGTGCCCGCCCAGAACGCGTAGGGGTCCGTCACGCCCGCGGGGAGGGCCCACCCGTTCAGGGCCGTGGTCCCCCAGGCGACGAGCACCAGGATGGCCGCGCACCGCGGACGGGGGCCGCGGCGGAGGCTGGAGACGCCGATCGCCGTGGTGACCGAGACGAGGATGAGGGCGGCCGCCCAACCTGCCCACGGCACCGCCAGGGTCGGCGCGAGCCAGGCGGCGTTCCAGAGCGTGAGCGCGAAGTAGGGCAGCATGATGTAGGACGTCAGGACGTAGAGCTCCGACAGGGCCCCGTAGCCGGCGCTGTTCCGGAACTGCGGCGAACGAGGGGCACGTCCGGTGGTCCAGGACAGCAGCACGGTGGTTCCCTCGCCGGGCTGTGACTCGATCGCCGCCTCTCCGCCCACATCCGCCATTCGCTGGTGGATGGAGGAGTTCAGGCCCCAGCTCCGGTGGAACTCGTGGGCGTGGAATCCGACCCCACGGTCGCTCACCTCCACCATCGCGGTCAGGCCGTCCCGGAACACGCGGACGTGCGCCTGGCTCACGCCTGCATGGCGGCTGACGTTGCGGAGGGCCTCCAGGGAGGCCAGGACCATGGCCTCCTCCACGTCCTCCGGCACCACCACCGGGGCATCCGCCGAGAACTCCACCGTCAACGGCAGCTCGGCCGACGCCTCCCGGATCCGATCGGCGATGTGGTGCCCAGCAGGAAGCATGGGGCTCTCCACCAGCAGCCGGTCCAACCGAGCCGCGGCGGCTCGCGCCGCATGTTCCGGGACGTCGCGCCGATCCATCGCGATCGTGCGGAGCGTGTGCAGGACCTCGTCGTGGATGAACCGGTCCACCTCCCGGGCGCTGCGCTCCCGCGCGCCCGCGGAGGCGGCGCGATCCGCCTCGCGGACGGCATCGGCGTGCGCACGATCGGTGAGGTCCCCGGCGCGCAGGAGGGTCTCCATGATGACCAACATGACGAACGCGCTGAAGGCCGCCAGCCCCAGCTCGGCGGCGAGCTGGCGCGCGAGCTCCAGGTCCCACGACAGTCCCACGGCGGACCAGGTGGCGAGCCGCGCGGTCAGGTGGAACGCGACCAGGATCGCGAGGAGGATCAGGCGCCGCCACGTCCTGCCCGCCACCACGACGAACATGATCGAGGCGAGCACGTAGCGCATCGGCCACCACTGCTGGGTCTCGATGCCCCCGTACCAGGCCCCCGTGAGACCAACCGACAGCCCCACCCACACCATCACCACGGCGGCTGCGTGCCAGCGGAAGGCCTCGACGCCCCGGACCAGGAGGAACGCCATCGCCAGGACGCCGCCGACCGCCCCCGCCACCCCCACCCACGCAAGCGGCCCGGCCGCGAGGACGGGCACGGCGGCCATGGTCCCGGTGGCGCCGTCGACGAGCACGAGGCCGGCCGTGACGATCCGCATGGCGTTGAGGAGCGTGGTGTGCCACGGACGCTTGCCGTGCGCGGCGGGAAGGAGTCCCATCCGCGCGAGGATGCCGTCTCCCACCATGAGGCAAGGATATGGCGACGGTGCGACACGAAGGACCGGATGCGTCCTTGATGGACCGACGTTTCCCACTGACAACCGACGTGGCACCTGACAGCAACAAGGCTGCAACAACCGCCACGCCACTGTGAGCGCTGGCACCTTTGTCCCAATCGCGCCACGGCCCCCTACCGGATCCCCCGGGTGGCGCGTCCACTCCATGAAGAGAAGGGATGTGTCGATGACGACCAGGAGATTCCTCGCGCCACTCGCACTCACGTTGACCGCTGCCCTCGCCCTGTCCGCCTGCGGCGGCTCCGATGGCGGCTCCGACGACGGCGGCACCACCGCTGCCGGCGCGGACGGCACCACGGCGGCGTCCGGCCGCGGTGGCACGCTGACGCTCGGCATCCTCCAGGAACCCCCGTCCTGGGACCCCGCCCAGACGCACGTGGGCCACCGGCTCCAGCCGTACCAGGCCGTGTACGACTCGCTGCTGCTGCGTGAGCCCGACGGCATGCTCGCCCCCATGCTCGCCACTGAGTGGGGCTACACCGACGATACCAACACGGTGATGAGCCTCGACCTGCGCACCGATGTCACGTTCTCCGATGGTGCCGCCTTCGACGCCGAGGCCGTCGTCGCCAACATCGAGCACTTCAAGACCGAGAACGGTCCCCAGTCCGGCATGGCCGCGAGCATCGACCAGGTCGCCGCCGTCGACGCGGACACGGTCGAGATCACCCTCTCCTCGCCCGACCCGGCGCTCGAGTACTACCTCAGCCAGGCCCTCGGCCTGATGGGCAGCCCGGCGGCGCTCGGCACGGACGAGATGGACCGGCTCCCCGTCGGCTCCGGCCCGTACGTGATGGTCGCCGACCAGACCGTGGTCGGCTCGCAGGCCGTCTTCGAGGCCCGCGAGGACTACTGGAACCCGGACCTGCAGAAGTGGGACCGCATCGAGATGAAGCTCCTCGCGGACGTCACCTCCCGCGTCAACGCCCTCCTCACCGGTGAGGTGGACGCGACCATCGTGGACGGCACCGTGAAGGACCAGGTCGACGCCGCTGGCCTCGAGCCGTTGTTCTGGACGGTTGACTGGCAGGGCCTCCTGCTCTTCGACCGCGAGGGCACGCTCAACCCGGCGATGGCCGACGTGCGCGTGCGCCAGGCGATCAACTACGCCTTCGACCGGGAGAACCTGCTGGCACAGCTCGCGGCCGGCCAGGGAGAACTCACGAGCCAGGTCTTCGGCCCCGACTCGACCGCGTACCTGCCCGAGCTGGACGACTACTACACCTATGACCCGGACAAGGCCCGTGAACTCCTCGCCGACGCGGGCTACGCGGATGGCTTCGAGCTCGAGATGCCGCTCGGTGTCCCGGGTCTCGAGACCCAGATGACGTTCATCGCCCAGCAGTTGGCCGACGTGGGCATCACGGTGAAGCAGACCCAGGTGCCGATCGCGGACTTCCAGGGTGAGCTCGGCAAGGGCAACTTCGCCGCCTCGTGGTTCTCGCTCTTCCAGGGC